>JAZFSF010000253.1:0-2789 GCA_036446055.1 Bathyarchaeia archaeon
GGTGTATCGTGTTATGTAACCCTCCTCACCCACCCCAGCTATCCGCGTCACTCGGTAGAGTCGGTCTAGGTTTAAAGCACCGAAGCCTATGACATCCAGTTTCATGAAATCAGCTCTCTCAAGAAGATTTTATATTTTCCCAGCTTTCCACCGTAATTGCCTGCTGACACCTTCACCACACCTTCCACATCCATGGCGTTGAGGACTGCAGCCTTCATGGCTCTTTTCACGGCTTCAAGAGAGACACCGTTGATCACGATCTCAGGTATCGCGTTTACGCCCTCTGGCGTCTTTGAGTCGGGAATTTTTCCTCGTAGTATCGGACAGTACGGGTGATTTGTTGTGGGCCCTATCTCTGGATACCGTGTTTCGGGTTTGGAGCCTGCAGAGCAGACATCGAAAGGGGCAACGACGCCGTCAACTCTAAGGACAGCCTTGAGGGCGCGGTCTCCGACTTCAAGGGCTACATCCTCGTTTTCACACATGAACCACACGTTTCCACCCATAACCCCCACACCATATCCCAGATAACGTTCGATTGTAAACTCCCCCATCATGAGGGGGACCTTGATGACTCGACGACCACCAACACTTTCTTCCCATTCGTAGCCATCTCCGCAGTGGCCAATCCGCTCCATGGCATCAAGTCGTTTCTCAGAATCATATGCGTTGAAGACTGCTGTCGTCGGGATGACTAAGATTCCTTGGCGTATGCGATAAGAAGCTTCCTTATAAAATCGCTCCAACGATTTTTCAGGATTCCGTCTATCCCGTTGTCCCCAAAACTGGATGATAACGCCCAGCCGGTGGTCAGGCGTTTCGTCCACTTTGAGCCATTTTTCCACGCCACCTTCAGTGCGATTGATGACCGTGGAGGGTAGGGCTGTCGAATTGTAGGCCGCCATTTTAAGTCTTTTACGGTCTTTGGCGGTGATCATAAGCCTCATGAAGAGGCCTTCAAAGGCTTCGGCATAGGTGTCTTCTACTTCAACCGTCACGATATATCTCCTCTCTTCCTTTCAACGTCGGTTATCACCCAAGTCGTCCTATAGCTTCACCCCGAACACTTATCCTGAAACGATTGCTTTCCTCGATCAACTCCTCAAGGTTCGAGTCGTCAACGACTTGAACCTGAGGGAAACGACCAAGACACTTCTCTACTAGTGCTTTGGCGAGTGATAAATTGACCGACGCCTTTTCCACGGTTCGAGGACTCCAACTCCTCACCAATTCCAGCACATCCTTCTTTTTCCTTCGAGAGAAAACATCGACCAAAATGGCGGTGACAAGGGCGGTGTCTGAAAAAACTGCTACCTCCGCGTTAGAGACAGCATAGCGGTTTCCGTTGAAGGAGATGGCTAACCCACCTCCCGCCTTCACAAGCTGAAGGGCTTGGACATCGGTTATGCTGTCTCCCACGTAGACAACTTCCGAAAGGTCACTTTCCAAGTTGGATGCAATCGCCATCACGGCCTTCGCCTTCTCCTCGCCGCCCATAGGCGTGACTTCTCTCAGCATCCGTCCACACTTCATACTCGGAATCGTCTTCCAAAACACCTCATCCAACTTCGTTATAGTGACTCGGTCTTTTTCTGAGAAATCTTGTATAGAGGTAGCGTTATCTGGAATATGAATCATCGGATAAGACGTTAATTCGTCTGTAAGATTTTGTATTCGCGCAACTTCGTTCAAGGGAATCTCATATCGATCCAAATCCAGCTGCGTGCAGTAGACCTTCGATAGTGGAAAGTCCATGTGGGCGCAGAGAGCACAGAGGTATTGCTCGTAGCTGGTACTCACGATGAAGGAGGGTAGAATGGACGAGATGTGATGAAGCATCTCCTTGGCTCCAAGGAGTACGACGATGTTGTCTGAGGCATATTCAATGAGTTGTGCATTCGTCACACCATATGCCTTCAGGAAGGGCGTTATCAGCTTCAACGTGTTTCCCGCCCGGTATCCCGGCCTCTTAACTATGTCAGCAAGCACATCGTCGTACCTACTGATCAAGGAGAAACAGTGGTTACCCCCGGGGATGAAGGCTTGTGCCACTTCGAAAGCATTGTCGTTTTTTGAAATGGGGCCTTCACAGTCAGAGATGAAGATTCGTCCCACGGTCATAGATGCCCCCTCTTTATAAATGCCTCAACTTCGTCATATGTTTAACGCTTCGCTCAATGCTCTCCTCAGAGGCGATGTCCTGTCTGTACCAGAGGTCGCTGCCCTTAATGCTGCGGATGCCTTCAAGGGAGAGCTGTCGCGCCTCATCGATTTCATCAGCAATACCGACGACAGCCACTGTCCTCGAGCTAAGGGAGTAGGTCGCTCCATTCCGCAGTTCGAGGGAACCAGGATACACCCTCAATCGTCCCTCATGCTCTTCACTGAGCTTATATGCTTGGTCCAAGCGGACTTTCTTATCGCCCGAATACACCCTTGTTTTTCCGCCATAGGTCGGTGGCACCATATAGGTCACAACGGTCGCCTTAGACGCCAAACGCACACTAGTCAATGTTCCCTCAAGTATTCGAAAGCACAACTCGACGAAGTCTTCTTCAAGCACGGGTAGTATATTCAATATCTCTGGATCCCCAGGCCTGCTATTAATCTCCAAAATCTTGGCGCCTCGACCTGTATGCATGAAGGCACCGTAGAAGGGAAAACCACGCAAACCTGGATTACTTCCCCGTCCCTTCAATCGCCTAACCCGGCATCAAGTGAAGTTGCGGCAACTAAAAGGAGGGAGAGCAAATGAGAGAGGGGCAAAAGCCCAAAGGGTCATGGAGCAA
>JAZFSF010000254.1:0-7359 GCA_036446055.1 Bathyarchaeia archaeon
TAATAACAGGGAAAGCTTATCTATCGATACCACGTCTCTACCGACAACGTTTATTCCGTTTGGGCTTATCGCTCCGCTTATAGTTGGTCCAGAAGGTATCGTCAGAGCATCCACACGTTTTTTCTTCATTATCCCTTCTCCACACCAGAAGTTAGTATAGTCAATATCATATAATCATGGGTGGATAATTTTATGAAGGGTTTGACGAACATGTGCTGACTAATGATGATTAGCCAGCTTCGGATATAGGATTAGTGACAAACGAAGGAATCTAAATATTGTAGGAAGGGAGATAATACATCTTCTTCAGCATCTAAGTAACTTATGCTATAGACTATGCGGTTTATATCACAATTCCAGCTTGCCATTACGCCATAATAAGTTATATCGTCGACCGTAATTGTGTAATCTTGGTATTTTATCTCATGCCCATTAATTGTTGAGTTTACCCTCTCTCCTCTTGT
The DNA here is from genome assembly GCA_036446055.1 of Bathyarchaeia archaeon. Classification (GTDB taxonomy): domain Archaea; phylum Thermoproteota; class Bathyarchaeia; order RBG-16-48-13; genus DAOVBJ01. Next base: position 465 of record JAZFSF010000254.1, read on the forward strand.
GATACCCGTCCCTGTACTAAAACCATCTTCCAAAGCCACATCTAGGTCTCGAGGATAAGTAGTATTTGCCCACAATACAACCAACACTTCAGTTTTATTAAGTTTCTTCGCCATAACCAGTCCAGAATATTTGTTTGCTTCAATTTCAAGAACACCCTCTATTGATAGGTACATTACCTGGGGGTATTCAAAGGAAAAATCGTAGGCTGAAAACTTTGCATATCCACTTTTCGTGATCAATTGTGATTGAAGATTTGAAATCTGTGATTCTAGGCTGGATATGTGTGTTTCGTAGTTCATATTGGTTGAAGCGAGATCAATTACCTGAGTTTCAAGGCTAACTATTTCTGATTGATAAGTTATAAAACCCATTCCATAGCCCAATCCAATTCCAACAATCAACTCAACAACCAATAATATAGCTGAAATTTTAGTCAAAACCATTTTTCTTCACCTATCATTATTATGCACTACTACACTATACTGGTGCCATATATACACCTGTGCGTATGCGTGGAATCTATAGTGTCTAGAAAACAGGATATAGCTGTTAGGAAGAAACTAGCCCGTGTATCTAAATGGAATAGAGAAGAAAAAAGTCGTTCAGAACAGGTTTAGAAGAATCATTATCGTCTGTCATTTTACTTGGTCGGGTATTATATGTGTTAGTGAGAAGAAGGAAAAAACTGAGAAGAAACAAGTTCTATAGAGTGCTAGCTAAATTACAGAACACTACTGTCTAGTATGTGATATCGTCCAACTAGGGGATTATGCACTTTAGCTCTATGAACATTGATTTTGCCTTACGCGGGGTTTTCTGGTAAAGAAGTCACTAATTATATGATCAGTGGAAATCTTGTTGGATTAAACTGGATTTTACCATATGGGTACACAGCTACTCGCGCCTCTTCTCCGTGTAGTTTTTTAAGCTTTTCGCTGATTTCTTCCCAATTCATCAACCACTCAACACGATCATGATATTCAAGCATATGACCCTTAGAAAGCTTATCAGTAAACACTATGATGTTTTTAGCCTGCTTTACAGGCCACCTCTTCTCAGGATAACCCTGCAAGCGTCTCCATTGTTTTTCAATCCTTTCCGATCTGTAGTGAAGATAGGCACGTCCCAAAGGGAAGTGGTGGATACCGATGGCTGTTCCCCCCTCCCTCAAAGATTCTTGAGCACCTCCCCAATCAATTCCCTGATCAGCCTGTGGATAAGCATTCACGATTACGATATCTGCTTTCTTACTAAGAGAAGGAGTAGAGTGCATCTTGTAGCCTAGTCGAATAGCCTTGATCCAAGCCTCATTGTGGTCACCAACATGGAGACCGATCAACTCACTCTTACCATTATAGTTACAGTTAACCGACATGTCGAGTTGAACGATACTAGCGGCTTCCTGCATATCAAGGCGTTCCGGATTGTCCTTGATCTTCCAGATAGCTCTCTCTTTGGGCCTACGGGGCTGGTTGATGCTGTGGTTCCAAAATATTGTATCTTCCGACGCTACACCGGGGATTATAGCCTTTCCTCCTCCACCTGAGCCTGCCCACCTATGCTTTTTGATTCCTGAAACAGTTATTCTAAGATCCGCACTAGCAAACTCTTCATTGATTAAGAGGGGAGTTCCACGGCTGGTTCGACCAAAGTTTTTAAAATTGAAGAAGGGGTTGTGATTGATGCAGTCATACTTGGCCACCATTTCCCTCCCTATCTTTCTGATGAAAGCATCGTGATTCATAGGATGGTGTAAACCGAAGGACCCGAGTATGAATATCTGATTGTCAGCGATACCCGCTTCATGCAGCTCTTTCATAATGAAGGGGAACACCCTAGAGGCAGGTGTAGGCCTTGAGAGGTCATCGCAAGTAACCACGACTTTCCCTTTCTTCCCTTTGGCCAATTCCCTGATGGAAGGAGTTCCAATGGGATGTGACAAGGCGTCTTTAATCTGAATATCCGATAAAGGAGGCTCGTCTTGTCCCAGCATTTTCGATTCCTCAATAATCCAGCCTTTGGGGAAGCTGAGTTTCAACAAGTTATCGCCAAAATGCTCATTAACCCTCACAAAAATATTTGTCATCCCGATTCACCATATCAACTGCAAGATTGAACAATTACTTTTATTGAGAATTCATATCTAAACTATTTAAGCCTTCTAGAGAACCCGTTAATTTAACTCAAAAAGACCGATTGGAATTCTTACTAAAAGGTTGGATGTCCTTCATTGGCACGTGAGATACGATAGTTCTCCCCACCAGCTCACGTTAAAATTAGAAAAGGGTTAGAAAACACTAAACAGTTAATACAAAATTTATTCTTCGATTCACTTACTCCCAGTCATATGCTGGTGTTCTAGACTACCATTCCTCCCTTAACCACTTTAACGGGTTTCAAAAGCTTGTTGATGGTCCTTTGCTTTTTAATTGGTCTGATATTATCCCATAATGGAAATTCTCCCTCTTCTATCTTGAAGATAGCAATATCTGCTTCAGCTCCAACCTTCAAGGTTCCTATCCTATCCTGCATCCCGAGAATCGTTGCAGGAACTATTGTGCTGTGTTCGATTACTGTACTCAAAGATTGGCCAAGATGGAGGAACTTGGAAATAACCGTTGGAAAATCATAGACAACCGAGTGTAGGGAGTCTAAAGTGAGGTCGGTGCTGATGGTTGTAGATATAAAGTTCTGGTTCAGAGCTTTTTCAGCTGTTTCCCAGCTGAAGTTATTCATCCCGTGGGCGACATCGAAGAGTACTCCTCTCCTCCGCGCTTCATAAACTTCTGGAAGGAGCTTAGCATTCTCATCGAATACACTTGGATGAGGTAGCAACGGCGGGTATGATGGTGGATAACAGTGAGTCATAATATCTCCCTTCTCAAGCACTTTCAACACATCAGTCAGAGGCAGATTTGAAGGGAGGGATCCGGGATGGACCATGAGAGGCACGCCAGCAGTTCGGGACACCTCCTTTGCCAGTCTCAGACACTGCGGTCCGTACTGACCGACCACGTCCTTAGGAACCCGAATTTTGATTCCCACAATGACGTCCCGGTTCTCCGTTGCAACCTTAACCGTACGGTCAAAGTCAAAGTGTCTCAAGTCCTCCAGTTCCCCGATGCCTCCACCCATGGTTAAACCAACATCAGAAACATTGAGAAAACCTAAGACTCTTGTCCGGCACAATTCGATTATATACTTCTTAAATCCCATAAAATTTAATGCTCCCGAGGAACCACCATCCACAACCGTTGTGACACCCTTCTCCAAACAGTGGAGATCAGGGTCTATACCTGAGTTTTTGACATAGCGGTATACATGGGCGTGAAGGTCAATCAAGCCTGGTGAAACAATTTTTCCAGAAGCATCGATAAGTTTCTCGGCCAGTTTAGGGTCGATTTTCTCTTCAACAGCAGACACCTTACTTCCCGAAACAGCTACATCCCTATAATCCTCGATTCCTTGAGAGGGATCAACTAATAACCCGCCTTTAATCAATAGGTCGTACTTCAAATCCACCACATATCCATTCAATGGATTCTATTTTTTATTTATGAGTTTAGCTCATAATCATGGTTAGGCGAAAACCTTTCTAATTATTTGTCCAGCTCCTATGTAGTTCTCCACCTAAATCTCTTCTTTATCAGAGTACTTTAAAGCTCTTTTCCATTACTCAGTGATGATGTCCTTCAAGGACGGTATGATCCTACCCACAGTTTCAGTCCACTAGCTAACTTACGAGGTCAGATCTCGCCTCATCATTCAAACCATTTTTTTTAGATAAACACACATCTACACCACTAAACATAGCATAGTCTGTTCCCTCTTCTCTCTAACTCGGTGGAGAATTCAAAATCTCATCTAGCTAGCGCCTCTCAATTCTTGATTAGAGCGCACGCTTTTAGTAAACTTAAGTTAAGATATATTAGTTTTTAAGAAAAATCAAGCACGGGTGCACATCATTCCTTAGCTAACTAACTGTGCGATTATTTATGGCTGAGTAATTGTTCTTTATGTTGAGAGTGATGGATACAGTTCTTGTCTTTTCTATCCTCCTATTTAGCCTTAGCATTGTATTAGTAGGAACCCAAAAGCTTTCCAATTTACAGCCAGCACGACGCAATATGCTCATCGGTATAATATTACCCAGCTATTTCATCCTACTCATCGCCCAATTGCCATCAATATGGGTAAGTAATAGCATTGTCATTTTAGCGAGCATTACGGGAGGTCTTCTTATTGGTTCACTCAATCGCAGTAAGAATGGAGTAATCGTATTTGTGATAACGGCGGCTCTGGTTGACTTCTTCTCATTCTCCTGAGGTTTAACCCGATGGATAATAAGCAATAACCATCCAACAATACACAGCTATTACAATATCTGACAATCGCGCTTTCCATTGAGAGTCGCATGCGATTTATCATCGGCATTGGCGATTTGTTGATAACTGGGGCAATAGGGCTGTCATTATTTCGTCTGAAGTATCCACTTTGGCGAACGTATATCGTTCTGCTATTTGCAATCTCGTTAGCGACTGCGATTGGGTTGATGATTGACAGCATTCCTGCATTGCCTATTGTTGTATTTGCGACGGTGCCCTACATCGCCTTGCAACCTTCACGACAAGAAAAAGAATAAGAGAGATTCAATATCCGATCTTACAAGTAAATAGATATCGTCTTTTTACGTATGGATTTCGTCTTCTTCAATAGCGCACTATCACTATTATCTTCTTAACTCAGAGTTAGCAAGAAACTATTCTGCTAGCTAGCTGTGAAGTGGAATTAGAGATTGAAAACAAAGCACGCCCTAATCAGCATAATATCTAACAAGAATGGATATATTGTGTTTATTTTATATTCTTGAACCAGCTATTTTTCTAGACCCTTAATATGACGGTTCTCAGTCATGTAACGATTTTGATGAGTTTATGAGCGCGCGTCCGCATTGCAGAATTAAAAAGATTAAACGCACGCTAAAGGTTTATGAAATATAAATAATATATAAAATATAAAGTTAGAAGCGAGCGCGCAACTAATGTCTATACCTTAACAACGAATTTTAAGAATGCGAGAGCCATCCCTAAAATCGCGATGCCTATAGGGAAGAGAACAGAGAGTCCCATCTGATCAGCAAGTATACCTGCAATAATCGGAATAATTGATCCTACGATGCTACCTGGAAGAAATGAGAGGGCGTGACCAAGTCCTTGGCGAGAGCGAGGCATTAATCGAGAGATGATAGATACTTGCGCGGGGTTTCCACTGAAAGAAAAGAATCGGTAACTGAAGTAGAAGATGACGAAGAGTACAGTAGTCGGTGCAAGAAATGCTAGAGCGATACAGAGCGTTGAGAGCGAGAGCACTATGAGAAGCCACTTCTTATACCCCCATTTATCCGAAAACAATCCGCCTAAAGGCGCAGCGAACACACCTACCAGAGAAACCAATCCAAGAATCAAACTAGCCTCAGACACAGACAACAATCGAATATCCGTGAGATAGAGCGACAGGAAACTCCCAATGAATCGCAAACCAGAAGTCCTAAACGAGCTGTAAACCAAAAATATTACAACCCCCATCGAAATCGTAGACAGCAAACCTTTCTTTGGTGACTCGACCTCGCGCACGAGGTCTTGACTGTCTCTCTCACCACTCTGGAAAGTCTCGTCTGCCTGAGGTTTCATTCTCCAGATAACGAATAAGGCTGGCAAAACGGGGATGATCCAGAAGAGATATGCTGTCCGCCACCCTAACGGAAGGAGAAAGGATAGGGATAGAGGTCCTAAAGCCATACCCAAGGGTCCTCCCGCCGTCTGCAGCCCAATGGCTTTCGCTCGATTACTCCTCGAAACCAATTTCGTGGTATAACTTAACGAGGCTGGATGATACATCGTGAATGTGAGCGACAGCAAACTCATCGAGAGAACGAGCATCCAAGGATTCCTCGACCACGCCACCATCAGGGAGGATGCAATTTGAATCATGAAACTCAATGCGATAATTCGTTTCGCGGTAAACCTATCAGCAAGGTAACCACATGGAATGGATGCAACAACACGAAAAAGCGTGGGCACTGACACCATGAGTCCGAGTTGTGAATACGTCAGATCAAACTCTTGTTGTAACAGGGGAAGCAAAATGGGAAAGATACTATTAGAAACATGGATGATGGCGTGAGTGATAGACATAAGCAACACGCCGACTCCAAAGATCGATCTTGGGCTATCAGGAGCTTTCAACCATTTTCCCCCATCGTTTCATCTGTATTCTCGAATTGTCCTCGGATATCCGATAGCTCGCACATACGCTACGGCCATAGCTGTTGCCAGACCGAACGATTGTATACTTGCCGGAATCCCAGTGACAGGTAAAGCGGCTTGGCGGACCCTACACAGGCCACCGTAGCGCCCAGTTCGCCGCAGCGTCGAACGCCTTCCATCACGGCGGCGCTAGCCAACCCCATTCGACGGTAGTCAGGGTCAGTGGCCACTGGTTCTACGTATGCGATCGAATTTAAGGATTCACACTACATACCGTAGTAGGACACGAAGTTACCGTCAGGAGCCTCCACAACGATGTTCAAGTCAACTCCTCGGATCATGGAGTGATAGTGCATATACTCCCATCGTGGCTGCACCCAGTTGATGTGTCCGCCCAAGGTGCTGTATGTTTCTACCAGGAACCTACCAACGTTTTCATAGTAAACGGCATGATTATAGTGTCTGATTTCTGTCCCCATTATTTCCCCTTCGTTGCTCTCTCAACTAGTTGTATGAAAAAAGAAATCGGCTTATGAGTGTTTTGATAGTCGAATAACTCATATGAAGAGACGCTTAACATCAAAAATCTAGAATGAATGTTTTTGTTAATTCTTTCTTAGCTAGTACT
>JAZFSF010000255.1:0-3780 GCA_036446055.1 Bathyarchaeia archaeon
CTTCCATTCTCTAAAAGATAAGCATTTGTATAGAGCTAGCTTTTTTGGGTCAACTAGTTTCTCTCATGTTTTAAAGTACTCTGATAAACTTTCTTAATTATATCTAAAGTTTCTTCATAAGTATCCACTACAGTGAGTAGGTCGAGGTCTTCTTGTTTTAAAAATCGATTTTTTAAAGGCCATTTTTTTATCCAACGAATAAAATCTTGCCACATATTTCCCAGCAGAATGATAGGAATGTCCTGTATCATATTTACCTGAAGTAACTGCCATGTATAAAATAGCTCTAGCAGGGTTCCAACACCCCCAGGAGCAACTACCACTATATTAGCAAATTCTATAAAATTATCAAGACGCGTAGAAAAACGAGAAAACTCTTTTTTGATATCGAGGTGATCAGAGTCTCTTTGTTCCTGAGGTAATTTGATTTGAAGACCTATGGAAAGAGCCGAACGGTTTACATCTCCAGCGTGATGTCCTACGCTTGCAGCATCCATAAGACCCGGTCCACCACCGGTAACAAGATCTATACCTTCTTCAGCAAGTCCCTTAGCTAAATCGTAAATTAAATGCCAGTTAGGGTTTGCTGGCTCTATTTTAGCAGAACCAAAAATTACAACATAAAACCTTTTTTTATTCATCCCCTTTTTGGTCTCGTCTGTCATAAATAACACTTCATTTACAAAACTATATTGTTGATACAAGATACAGGATTTTCATGACATAATTGAGCATACTTCGATTTTTTTCAGTTTTTCACAACAAAAAACAGAAACTAATGCAAGTGTCCGTATCATAAATGAACTGGAGTACAGTGACATCAATGAACATCCCGCAAAGTAAAGTGCTTATTGGCTAACACATCACTTCTTACAGGTTTCGAGCATAATGGACAGGCTTTTTCTTTCATATACCATTGCACTCTTTCTATTGGTTTGCTTTGAATTAATCCCCTCATAAAAAAAGAGGGATGAGGTTGTTACATCTTCATGTATTTGTGGGGGTCTGCTTCGAAGGCTTTCTGGCATCCTGGAGCGCAAAAGTAAAACGTCTTTCCCATGTGAGTTGTCTTCCATTTCGCAGTCTTCTCATCTACTTCCATACCACAAACTAGGTCTTTAGCCATTATTTCACCTCCTCTCAACTTGATACTCGGGTTGTATTTTTGCTCTTCGCAGGAGATTGGCGTTAGTGACTACGGTGATAGAGCTGATGGCCATGGCGATCTCGGCGATTACGGGGTGGGCCAAACCCAGCATAGCGAAGGGGATCATTATGATGTTGTAGATGAAGGCCCAGAACAGGTTCGTCTTGATTTTTCTGAAGGTTGCTCTTGACAGTTTTATCGCCATGACGACTCCGGAGAGGTCGCCTCTTACGAGGACGACGTCTCCTGCTTCAATAGCTATGTCTGTTCCGGTTCCTATGGCGATGCCTACGTTGGCTTGTGTCAATGCAGGAGCGTCGTTGATGCCATCGCCGACCATGGCGACTAAGCCCACCTCGTCCTGCAGCCTCATAATTTCTGCTACTTTTTGGTCTGGAAGTACTTCGGCTAACACCCGAGATATCCCCACTTTCCTCGCGATTGCTTCTCCAGTCCGCTGGTTGTCACCTGTTAGGATCGTTGTTTGAAGACCCATCTTCTCGAGTTCTGCGATTGCTTTTATCGAATCTTCTTTTAAGGTGTCAGCTTCAGCCACTATGCCAACGGATGTACCGTCTTTTGCGACGATTACCGCGGTCTTCGCCTCATTCTCTAGCCTTTCCAGTTCCGATTCCAATGTGGCGTAATCTATTTTATTGTCTTCCATGAGTTTCCTGTTGCCGATGAGGATGGTGCTTTGTCCACTGATTTCTCCAACGATGCCTCTTCCCGTTATCGCTTCAAATTTTTTCAGTTGATGTAGCTCAAGTTTTTCTTTTTCGGCTTCCCTGATTATTGCTTCAGCTAATGGGTGCTCGGATCCTTGCTCGACACTTGCCGCCCAACGAAGAACATCTTTCTCATCGTATCCAGTTGCAGCTACTATGTCTGTTACCTCGGGTTTTCCTTTGGTTATCGTACCCGTTTTATCAAAGACTATCACGCGAACGTCTTTAAGCGTCTGAATAGCTTCGCCGCGTCGAATCAATATCCCATTCTCAGCCCCAATACCGCTGCCGACCATGAGCACTGTTGGTGTTGCTAAGCCGAGAGCGCATGGACAGGCAATGACCAGTGTTGACACGGTTCCGACGATTGCGAGGGATAGGACACTCAGATTCGGGTTTACCCATGGCAGGTATTGACTTGCCCAAACACCGACGCTTCCCATTGACGCTGGAAAGATCAGCCACAGAACCAATGTTCCAACTGCTACTAGTAATACGGCTGGAACGAAGTAGCTGGTCACGCGGTCTGCGAATTCTTGTATGGGGACTTTAGAGCCCTGAGCCTCTTCCACCATCTTGATGACTTGGGCGAGGAAGGTGTCTTTTCCGATCTTGGTAGCCTTAATTTTTAGGAGTCCTCTCTGGTTCAACGTGGCGCCAATGACTTTGTCTCCAGGTTTCTTTTGTACTGGCATTGACTCGCCGGTTGCCATAGATTCGTCGACTCCGCTTTCGCCCTCGATGACAAGTCCGTCCGTGGGTATCTTCGCTCCGGGTCGTACGATCATCACTTCTCCGACTATCACTTCATCCATAGGGACTTCGATTTCTTTTCCATCGCGAAGTATTGTGGCGGTTTTTGCTTCCAGCTCGAGGAGTTTTCGTATGGCTTGAGATGCTCTTCCTTTTGCCTTCGCCTCGATGTATCGACCGGTAAGATGGAAGGTCATGATCATAGCACTGACACCGGCATAATTGGCTATGGGCGCGAAGAAGGATGGGAAACCTGTGAGAAAAGAGGTGAGGGTTCCCAGCATAATTAGAACATCCATGTTCGCAGATCGGTGGGTGATCGCCTTCACGGCAGATCTGTAGGTTGTCCATCCAGGATAAAAGAGAACTGGTGTAGCAAGAACAATCATGCCTATGTTAAAGATTGTTGGGTTGGGCCAAGCTATACCAAACACCATCTCGGGAATCATCCACAGAATGATGGGTATCGTTAATCCCCAGGCGATGAGGGCTCGTTTCTTCGCAGTTTCGAACACCTGAATTTCTCTTGCTTCTTCCTCATCATACTTCGCCCGTGCATCCTCTCTTCCCAGCACTTGATAGCCTGTATCCTCCACTGCTGTCTTGATCTTCTCGTAATCAGTTACCGCTTGATTGTAGACAACCGTTGCCTTCTCTGTCGCCAGATTAACATTTGCTTCTTCAACCCCATCTAGCTTTCTGAGAGCCTTTTCGATGGTTTGGGAGCAGGACGCACAAGTCATGTCGCCGATTCGTAGAATTATCTTTTTGATTCCTTTGTATACGTCGTATCCTGTGTCCTTAATGACTTTTTCAAACTCTTTTTCACTCGTGATTGCATCGTCGTATTCGACGTAAGCGGTCTCGGTAGCAAAATTGACCGAGGCTATATTGACACCTTTCGTTTTTGTCAAAGCTTTCTCGATTGATTGTGCACAGCTTGTACACGTCATTCCTGCGATCTTGACTGCTGCTTTCTTGGGTGCTTTCTCGTGTTTTGTCGTTAATTCTTCTTTTTGCAATTCAATCACAAGATGCCGTATATATATCTTAATACGATACATCTTTATCTGATTTATAAATCTTGTGTTTAATACCAGCTAATATGTTTAGTGACAACTAATAGCCATATATGTCGACATCAGATATATT
>JAZFSF010000256.1:0-21992 GCA_036446055.1 Bathyarchaeia archaeon
CAGGGTGCCCTCTGCTTCAGGAATTCCTTCAGCGACCATAGCACCGTGTAACGAGAGGAGAACTCCATCGATTTTTCCAGCCTTTTGAATACCTTTCACAATCGTTTCCATCATAAACTCGAAGTCTCTGCGGTTGATGGGGCCCGAGGGTGTCGCACTCGCCGCAATTGTCGGTACTATGTCCACGTCTTTCTCTTGTAGGACATCAATGAAGCCTCCGGTCTCTGTCCGCGTTCCTCCATATATTTGAAAGACGTCCTCGCCGTAGCAGGGAACGTAGTCCTCAAGGGTTGTCTTGATGATGCTGAATGTATTCGTCTCATGGCTTATCCTGGCGATAGCTACTCTCAAATTCTACACCAAGAGTGTATGTTTCCTTCCCAACCATTTAATGCTTTCGTGGGGTGCGGTAAGAGTCATCCCTCTCAAAGCATTTCCTTCCCCCTAGACTCATATATTGGGTTTGCCCTATATCTGCGATTATTCGAGGATTAGAACTCAATGAGGAAAAGAAAATCGTTCAGCGTCTGCGTCAGGACTTTCTCAGGATTTCTGGGGAGAGCTCCTGTGTAGTCGTCTTGGCTCACCACTACTTCTCCATTTACAAGGACGTTTAGGATGCCCTTGGGGTATTGCCTCGGATTTCTTTAAGTCGCCTTGTTCGTGACTCGTTTAGGGTTGAAGATGACTAAATCCGCCCACATGCTGGGTCTGATGAAGCCGCGGTCAAAAAATCCTAGGAAGAGTGCTATGTTCAGCCCTATTCCGCGGGCCTTCATCTTCTCCCATCACTCAGCTAGTTTACGGGAGTGGCTTCAGAGAATTTTTGAAGAAAAACGCTTAACTCTTCACTCATGGTGTGAACAGTCATATCTCAGTTGCCTGTACACTCAACTATCACGCCTTGCATAACTGATTGTAGAACCATGTTATCCTCATAGAGGAGTCTTCCTATGTGTCTCTGAGGGTTTATGAAGCCTGGAGAGACCATCATTCCTTTTGCCGCGATCAAACATTCACCGTCTTCAAGCCCTTTCCTACTGACAGCTGCTATCTTACCTTCTTTAACTCCAACATCGACTCTGTACCCTGGGTTACCCGTACCATCAATCACCCCGTCACCCTTTACAATTAAATCGTTTTTCATCTCGTTCCACCTCATATTTGACCATTCATACTGTAACCCTTTAAATATCCCTCTCTAGAAAGAATTGTTTGTGATTTTTAAGGATCTGCCTTCAGAGATGATTTGAGAAATGACTCGTTTCGACCTTGTCCTGAAGAGGGGACATGTAGTTGATCCCGCAAATGGGATAGACGCTATCTTGGATGTGGCCATAGTAAAAAGTAGGGTTGCCGCCGTTGAGCCAGATATAAATCCCCGTCAAGCGAAGACGTTGGTAGATCTCTCGGGAAAAATGGTTGTTCCCGGTATCATAGATCCTCACGTCCATATACGAAACGTTGGTCATAGGAATATGACGAAGGTGGGTGTTGTGACAGCTGTCGATGTCTCCGCACCTATGAATGATGTTCTTCAGAGTACAAAGTCCTTTGGGACAGGCATGAACATCGCGTGCATAACCAGCGTACACCATCACTTAAAGGAGTCTAGGCCCGTTAGGGCAGAGTTAGATGCTATGATGGATGATTATTTGGCGTCAGGGGCGTTAGGCGTAAAAATTATCCAAGAACCGCTGCATCATGAAACCATCCTCAACACAATAGTCGCGGCGAACGAGAAAGGTGCTTACGTCAAGCTTGATTGTGGGGTCACCGAGGAAGGCAGTAATCTGTTGGGGTTGAAATGGATTGTTGAGGCAGCAGGGAGTGACCTGCGCTTGGACGTCGCTCACGTCAACAGTTATTGCCGTGGGCAGATTAAGGATCCGATTGAGGAAGCCTTAGACGCAGTTCGCCTCTTAGAAGGTAAAGAGAATATTCAATCGGAATCATACTTTGGAGTAATCAATGGTACTAGCGGTAGAATCATCAGTGGTGTACCCCTCAATGGATGTACTCGAGACTGTCTTCGCATTGGCGGATATCCCGAGACTGAGAAGGGAATGAAAATGGCTTTACTCGAAGGGTACTGTAAGGTACCAGAGCAAGTTGGCGGAGAGACCATACTCTTGGAGGGTGCAGAAGCGTTAAAAGCATGGCTTGAAACGGATCAAAGGACTGTCTGCTTCCCAGTGAATTCCCCGAGCGTCGCCATACTCCTCGCTACCAGGAAAGACTCGAAGAAGAGATTTGTGGTCAATGCCATTTCGACGGATGGTGGCTCCACTCCACGAAACCTCATTGTTAACTCAGGACTGGCTCTGGTTAGATATGGAGCTTTAACCCTAAATGAATTTGTGGTAAAAACGTCCTTCAACCCATCACGGATGTATGGAATGCTAGAGAAAGGCGATTTGAGCGTTGGTATGGATGCTGATGTAACCGTCTTAGACCTCGAAAGAGGTAGAGCAGTGATGGGCATAGCCCTGGGAACGGTGATAATGGTGGACAGTGTAGTCGTAGGTAGGGGTGGAACAATACTTACAACTGAGAAAGGTGTAAAGACCGTGAAGGCATTCGGCCTTCCTTATGACGTGATAGACTTGAACCAATGCGGGCTCTACACTTAACTCCACATCGTTTTTTTGAGCCCTCTAGATTTTTTGTTTATAAGCGTTTGTGAAGAAGAGTCGTGTTTCACCCATCGTTTTGACGTTCAAAGCCTTGACCTCTATGATGATGGGGAAGTCGTTGGTGACTCTTCCCAGGGCGAGACAATAGTGTGGAGGTAGCTCTCGAGCGATCACATTAATGGTTTCCACATCGACCATAGTTGCTTTCGACACCGCGGCTAAATCGTTTTCATTAGTGAAGTTGAAGAGGAAGATGTTGTCTGCTTGACGATAGATGCTGTCACTTATGCTGTCCGGCTGGTTGGTGATGAAGGTGCTGAAGACCCCAAGATGCCGCATGCGGGTGACTATGTCTTCCCAATAGGTTTTTCTCAAATAGAGGTGGGCTTCTTCTGCAAAGAGGAAGAGGGCTCTTAAGACCCAGCGTTCAAGTAAATTACACAGCTTACTTAACATAAACTCTACAACGATGTGACAGAACCGCGTTGGCAATCCTCGGAGATTTATGATTAGAGCCCCTCCGTTATTAAGTCCAAAAATTAGGTCCTCCAACGTCGAAGCTTCTTGAGGGTTATCAGTCAAGAGGCCTGTGCTGACTAGGCTATCGATTCGACGGATTAGGGCGTCTCTCACGTAGTTATTTAATACTGAGTCTACGGCTTTTCTCAGGTTTTTCAGGGTGAGCGTGTTTCTTTGTGACAGCGATGACCAGATTCTTCGGATTTCCCAAGCTGAATTATCTGGAAGGTCGAGTACGGAGGACATGATTCGTAGGAAGACCCCGAGTCCCATGTATTTAAGAGTCACTTTGAATCGTTTTCCCGGTGATAGAACGATGATTTTTTCGTGTGGAGTAGCTTTTTTGTAGTCTGCCCCGTACCCTAAATTGATGTATTCTCCATTGACGTCGAAAACGACGCAGATGCCTCCCTTCTTGATGAGGCTGAGGAGGAGTAGTTTTGAAAGATGGGATTTGCCCGTTCCTTTTTTGCCCGTAATGATGTTTAGTTTACCATCGATAGCTGCGAGGTTGACTGTGACTTCTGCACCCCCCTTCGTTGTTCCCAGGGTTATCGTGTTTTCTCCATGGAGTCCAATGAGTTCCAAGAATTCCCTGTCAGTCAAGTTTATGAGTTGGGAGGCTGAGCGGGAGGGTGTCCAGGAGATGTCGTGGTCGATTCTTCCATTCACTATGGCCTTGCGAATCTTGCAGCGGAAGACCTTTGCGTCTTTGATTACGTCGACGAAGGACTTAACTCCGAGGAAATCGAGGTTTTGTCCGTCCATGTTTTTGGTCGACGAATCCCTCAGAATATCCTCCAGCACTCCTGGGATATTCGCGTATCCGATGTTTGTCACCTGAACGATGAGGCTTCGGTTCAAAGCGTCGTCTCTCACGATGATGTAGTCTCCTTTTTGGACGCCTTGGGGTGGACAGGAAATGATGTCCATGGTGTTTCCGTCAAGTTTATAGATGTGCATCATGGTCTTCACCATTAACTTCTTTTAGATCCGGTGCCTCCGTAGGGTCCGAATAGGATTTGTCGAATGTTGGGTCGTTGGACGATTTTAAGACCGTAGTTTTCAGCCACAAAGCGTTGCATGGCTATGACTTCATTCGCTGAGAATCTTGACATGATGTGCGCCAATCGAAGGGTTTCGGGGTAACTGTCAACGATCAAGTCGCTGCAGAGAAGATTTTCCACGGCCTGGATGCCCGCTTCTTGCGGTACTTGTCGATCGATGTCCAAGCGAAAGCTAAGGTTTCCAGGCGAGAGCTTTACGGCGTATATTTTACCAAAGAAGCGGAGGTATTTTCCGTATTGGACGCGGACGACGTCGTCGATGTCTAGGAGACATGGGGCGTTTCCGGAATCTAGTAACGAGTCCATCCTTCTTCCGAAGGCGGAGATAGAAGTTTTCTTGGATAGAGCTAAGATCACGTTTCGGGCATCCCTTGCTCGCTTGAGAAGGCGGCTTAGAATGGATCTTGGGTTGTTGACCGTACGAGTGGTCATTGATCCATCCCAGAGAAGGAGGGATTTTCGACGCGATTCACTAAGCTGTTTCTGAAGCCACCGCTCAAGGATGTTTCGGATGTGTTCAGGAATCCGTTCCAGAATAGGAGCTCCAACTCCCTCATTCACGTCGAAACAACGTTGACGCAAGGCATTGTACAAGAAGTGCTTATTGGCTTCGGTGACGTGGAAGATGAAAGGACCGTGGCGAACGTATTTGTAAGTCTTGTTTTCTCTCCAGACTATGCTGCCTCGAATTGCACAGAGAAATCCTTCCTTCGTTTCTCCTAAATCGATGTTAGAGACGTCGACTCCGAATACGGGAACCTCTTCTCCTGGATTTAATAGCGTGATTGGTTTGAGGAAGTTGTTTCCAATGGTGGGGTCTAACTCTATCTCGTCCGCGAAGTCGCCGCCGTCAAACCCGGGTACTGTCATCGTCCTTGAAAGATTTAAGTCTACCACGTCTTTCAAGGAGGTATATCCTATTTCGATGAAATTTTCGGGTGTTATCTGGCTGAATTCAGCTATTTCCATATAAATGCGTCCTTTGATATGTGAATCGTATTTATTTGACGTGTAAAGCGGAGGCTAGGGTTTGAGAGTAAACTACTTATTAAGAAGATATGACTATCTTTAGTATTGGTGCAGTGGGGAATCGTCAATATACCTAGTCTCCTTTGCGATCAGTCGCGTAGGGTTCCCTTAAAACCCGATGCGAACCGCTGCACCCTCCGTTTTTGCGGAGGGTGATCGTATTTGCTTTCTACCTTCGACCTCCTTTCAAACTACTTAACTCGAATGTAGCCATATTCTCTTCCTTCCTTAACACGCCTCAACGCGCCTTTTTTCGTCAGGTCTGTGAGTCGTCCCTTGACTGTTCCAACAGGATAGTGGATGGCATTCACCTTCATGACTTCTAGGAGTTCCCTCAGCTTCCTAGGTTTTTCTTTGCCCCATTCGGTGGAGAGAATTTTAAGGAGGGCTTCGGGACAAGGGGTATTAGGCTCAACGGAAATTGACGGTATACTTGCTTGTCTTACAATCGTTGGTTTCGAGATGGGTTTTATGGGTGTAATGTTGAAGGCAGGGGTAAGTTTATCCATAATATTGGAAAAGTTGTTTAACGCTTCCAACACATCTTCTTTGGAGCCACTCACTTCTATTTCATTGTTTTCGAAACGGATTTTGATGGTGAAAGGCAGGCTGCTCATCGTTGTTCCCTCATTTTCACGTCTTGAAGCACTTTCTTGGCTTCTTTAATTCCCAGACTCTTGATTTTGTACTCGCCTCTTCCAACTCTTTCCACAAGGCCGTCGTCGATCTTTCCCTTCAACTTGTTAAGAATCGTCTTCAAAGCCTTGCCGCTTACAGTTGCGATTTGAGTGACGGACACGGACTCCTCGGTGGACAATCCGAGTTTGTTTCCAACGTAGACTCCGAGAAGAGAAAGCATTATTGCTTCTTCTGACGTCAGATCTCCAGGAATGAGGATTAATCCATCTGAAGAATACTCTATCACGCCCTCCAATGCCTGGGCAAGCTTAATCAAGTCTGGTTTGAAGACCAGTCTATTGGCTAGCTTGAACGCAGGATATACTTTGTTGAGGAAGTCTATGAACGCGATTGAAACAACTTCGGGACTCCCGTCAAAATTTATCTTGAACTCCCCGTATTCCACATGCACTTGCAGCTTTCCCTCCACTATTCTTAACACTTCCTCACATGACAGCTTTAATCTTGGGGAGAATTTCTTCAGAAAAGGACTTTATCCCATACGTGGTGATCCGATACTCTCCTCGGCCCGCCCGTTCAACCCAATTCATCTGCACTAGTTCACTGAGCCTTGCCGCTGATGAACTTGGTTTTCCACTAGTTATGGATATGATATCGGATATCGACATGATGTCCAAATCCAATTTCCCCAACTGATAGCCGATATACGTCTTCACTAGGTGAAGGAGAATGACCTCTCGCTCCCCAAGCAACTCTTGAGAGATAATAACGATCAACCCTTCAGGTGTTATGGCAATGATGCCCTCCACTCCCGTCACCAGTTTTTCAAGGTCGATGGTGAGGGTCAGTCTGGAAACCAATTCGTAAGTGGGCAACATCTTGTTCAAAAACTCGAGGAAGAACCTGACCACCTCGTTAATGTCGCCCGAAAATTTGACTTCGAGGCCTCGATACGTCACAACGACTTCAACCACTTCGTCTTCGCTCATCTTTCGATCCCCTATCTTACGTTTTGAGTTTTAATATCAACTCGTTAATCCACTTCTTCCCCGCGACTGATAATCGGTATCCGCTGCCTTCCTTGATTATGTTACCCTCTCTCCTCATTTCACTTAAACGCGAACCGTAGCCCGATGTGCCATGGCCGCTGAGTGATAAGAGAGCACCGATTTCTTTAGGCTCCAAGGGGTTCGGGTTCTGAGAGTAGAGCAAGAGGCCAATGCCTTGTTTACTGCTGACCCGGTTCTTGGGGATTATAAGTTGTGGGCCTTCGGAGGAGGCTTCTATGATTCCCTCCAACTCCTCTTCTTGGTCTATGTCCGTGGTTGACATCATTTTGTCGATGACGACGAGCCACTCTGGAAAGGCCTCTAATCCTTGAACCACTTCGTCCAAGCTGTCCCCTTCGACTTCGATGTTTCCGTAAGGACGCTTCACAGTCACCCGAATTTTCATGAATAAAGTATTTTTATAATCCTATTTAAAAATCTTTTGATAACGTTAGTTTAACGTTAAATAACGTTAAACGTTAAGGTGGCTCGGAACCCTCCATTTGCTTCTATTTCTTATTATCAAAAGACGGAAATGACCTTGATTTAAAAAGCAATCTGTGCTTTGCTGAAGAAGAGTTTATTAGTGTGATTATGGAAAGGACGACTTTTCGATATATGAGGATTAGCGATGGATAGCTTATTCTGTACAGATGGATATGAATATCGTACTAATAAGGGTTGGAAGATATGCATACTTACTGCAAAGAATAATGATGAAAGAATGTACGTTTTTGTTATGTCTTGGTAGTGGAAGCGTGTGGTGATTAATGCGGAGATTGTTTAGTATAATACACGTTTGGTAATGGACGAGGAGGGGCAACATTACTTTGTACTACTCGTACTATGCTGTATAGTAGTAATGATAAATGCTCTACTCATATCCTCGTATCAGATATACTCTTAGTGGACTAAGTATAATTGATAACTATTTGAAGTAAAAAAGAGTAAATGAACGATGATGAAGAGAAAGGCTAAGGAATGAAATAGTTATCTATTATGATAGCTAAGGATTGTCATAATTTTTTCATCATTTATTATCTTCTTTGTCGGCACTTACCTAATGCGTTTTATCTTTATTTGCTATCATTATGGTGTTGCTGCCCAATCATTGGTTAGAAGCCAGGCAACTGTCTCTCCCTGTTTTATGATGTGACTCTCTGCTCCAGTTTGACCAGATAGCCATCGATTTTCAGTCTCATCCCAACTGAACCATAACCAATATTCTGGGCCATTTCCTTGCACTTCATTTATTGAGGTTACAAAGACGCCAAAGTCGCTCCAACTTCCTTCGACTTTGTCACCAGTAGTTTTTAATGTAGCATTAAATAGGGGCCAACCTATTGGGATGATGGTATTGTTATGCCATATTTTTGTTCCATTGTTGTAATCTATTAGAGTGTTAAATTTGTAGGAAACGCCATTAAGAGACAATAAAGTGTTTGAATATTTTTCTTCTGTTGTTACGTAGTTTGAATAATAAAAAACTGATATTGCTGAGGTTAAGACTAAAGCCGAAACTAAAACTAAAGATATTGTAAACCAAATGTTTCTACCTGCATTCAAATTTATTTACCTCCATGCTCCTTTTTGTGTCGGTTGCATCTTTTCTAGCACTCGAACTAAAATGGGTGCAACAGTCGCGAAGAAGAAGAAGTTAGATGCTTCATGAATTATACCCAGTGGAATTGGAAAATTCATGGTCAGTAATCCGATCCATACTGATTTATAAACGACTAGACCGACGACAGAATTAGTGATGAGATCGTAGGCAAGAGTGGCGAACAAACCTGCTGTACCATAGATTAAATTACGTTCGAGGCCTTTGAAATCACTCTTCGGGTTCCCTGAAGATGTTTTTCGTACAAGACGTCCTACTATGACGTATATGATCTCGCTTATAATAACTGTAACGAGAACCGGTGGAGATAGGCCAAAAGGATTTAGCGTACCATAGACCAGCCACGAGATGGTGGCTACTGCTGCGCCTGGGATTACCCCAAAGATTAGGCTAGTAGTAAAGACGATAGCATCCATCAGATTCACATTTGGTAAAGGGAGCATGGCGTAGTTGGTTCCGATGCAGAGTGCTGCTAACGTGGCGATAAGAGCGATTCGCCTTGTGTTAGAGGTTTGTAGAGTGTTTGTCTTCTTTGCCGTTATAGCTGGTTTATTGTTTTTCAATGGGTCTTTGTGGTCTTCGCTTTTGAGCACTAGCATAGGGCATGTAGGATATATATCCTACATATATATTTTGTCAATAGAGAGGGCGGAAACAAGGTAATCACTTATTGAATAATACGAAATATTGGCGTAGGAAGAATTAGAGAGATAAAGAGCAATCTCATTCATTCTTGAATGCGCATAAGTTTAGATTAAAAATAAACTAGAATGAAAGAACCAGATAAGATGGACATGCAAATAATGCTATACTCAGTCTATTTGGTTGACCCTGCTTTTGAGATTTTCGTCAGCGCTTATGGAATTATCAAATAGTTTTTATGGGATTTATCATGGATTTGAAGCTGTCGAGATTTAGTGCTTCTGTATGTGTATTGAAAGGTTTTCATATCGCTGATGAGGTTTACTTAGCTTTCTACACAGCAATCCTCAGTGCCTTATTAATTGTAATAAATGTCCATTTAGCTTATTGAGTAGTATTCACTTCGCTCCTCGTCGATGTGATTAACGACGTATACTGCAACGAAAACAATTGGTGGGGGATGTACGCTGTCAATGGGGTACACGTCTATATAGGTGCAGACCAATATACCTTAAAGGATGGAGGTCAGATCGAGTGGATATATCAAAAGCATTGATCCCGACACACCACTCCAGACGAATTCGGAGTCGAGGGATAACAAGATCCGATATCAAGGAGCTTCTACTGCTATTGATTGTCGACCGAGAGGGGCCCATAGGACGTTATCGCCTCAAAGACATGCTTGGGCTATCAAGTCATGAAGGATTGGTGCGGCAAATGCTCGTTAATCTCCAGAGTCAGGGCTATCTTTCACCTAGTCGATCCGGATGCATCCTCACCTCCACCGGAACAACGTTCTTAGAGTCACGTTTGGCTTCCAAACACATAGCAGCTATCAAAAGGGTTGGTGCTCAACTCTTAACAGTGGGTCCCGTGACCCTGGGCGTCCACCTCCGGAATAGGGCTGATTACATCGAATCTGCTATGGATCTTCGGGATTTAGCCGTTAGAGGTGGAGCGACGGGAGCGACGATCCTTCTCTTCAAAGAAGGAGAGTTGAGCATTCCCTCTGTTCATCCAGATTTCCTGTCCGACCACCCTAATCTAATCAAGGATCTCCAAGAAATTTTCACCTTGGAAGAAGATGATGTCATTGCTCTTATCTCAGCCGAAGACGAGTGGATTGGCATTGAAGCTGCGATAACCCTCGCCGGTGCTCTCAGCGGAAGCAAACGCTAATTCCCACTATTCCTCGTCCTAAATCACCATACCTGGCTTCAGAGAGTTAGTGGCTCTCAGTTTCGAAGGTTTCACGTAAACTTTGTAAACGTCAACATTATTAATTTGCTTTCCCTAAAGCAGATATAAATTGAATGGGTTTTTCTTTTCCTCAGGAGAACATCGACTTTGAGCGCCTTGAAACCAAAAGAGAGCATGTCCAGCTTTGATTTAGCCACAGTCGTCAGAGAGTTGAGAGATATTATTGTTGGCTGTAGGATTGATAATATTTATCAAATAAGTCCGTTAACGTTTCTCTTAGCGGTTCATCCTAAAATAACTCTACTCATCGAGATTGGACGACGGCTTCATTTAACGAGGTACGTTACGGAAAAGCCGAAGAGGCCATCTCAGTTTTGCATGCTTCTCAGAAAACTTCTTCGAAGAGGCATCATTGAAAAGGTGGAAATGCCTGGTTTTGAGCGCGTGGTCATTCTCTCTGTTGCGTCGAAAGGCGTTTCATATAAACTCATGTTCGAACTTTTTGGTAAAGGAAATCTCATCGTGCTAGATAGCGAGGACATGATTCTCTATGCCTCCTCCTATCGTAAAATGCGTGATAGAGACCTCGTTCGCGGCGAAGCTTTTAGATTGCCTCCTCCTCGTGGACAAGACCCGGCCCAGATTAGTCGACAAGACTTAGAAGAATTGAAGGCTATTAAGGGCGATATCGTGCGAGCCTTACCTCGATGCCTAGCTATCGGGGGTAGATATTCTGAAGAAATCCTGAATCGAGCCAACATTGAAAAGAAGACACTTGCTAACAGTTTAAAAAGTGACGAATTGGACCGAATCTATAACGAAACAAAAAATTTGGCTTCTGCCTTATCAACTCCCAAACCCCACATCGTTGTCCATGTGGACGGACGATTTTTCGATGTCCTGCCCTTTCCTCTGACCATTTACCGCGATCACTCGCTTAAAGACTACCCGACCTTCAACGAAGCGGCTGATGACTATTTTACCACGATGAGTTTTGAGGAGAAAAAAGGGGACGTCCAGGGGCAGATGTTTCAACGAGCTGAAGTTCAACGCAGAATTCTGGATCAACAAATGAAAAGCCTAGTGGACTTTGAACGGGTTTCTAAAGAAAAACAGCATATTGGAAATATTATCTATTCGCACGTCCGAGAACTCGAGCTTTTATCTCGATTTATCTTGAATGCCAGTAAGACGCGTAAGGGTAATGATGAGCGGTTTTCGGAAGTCAAGAAGAGAGAATCCGAAATCCTTTCCATCGATTTCCTCAAATCTATCGACTTCGAAAGAGGTCGTTACACTGTTGAACTCGAAGATTTGCTGTTTGACTTGAACTTCCGAAAGAGTGTGTACGAAAATGCTTCCACGAACTATGGGGACGCCAAGAAGGCGCAAGAGAAGATTGATGGCGTGAAAGACTCGATGACTCAAACCAAGAAGAAGATGAAAATGCTTGAGCAACTTGATGTTCAAACTGAAAGCGACTTGGAACAGCCGATGCGGGAGCGGAAGCGACGGTGGTTTGAAAAGTTTCGATGGACTCACTCTCACGACGGCTTTCTCATTCTTGGGGGACGGGACGCGTCTAGCAACGAACTGCTCATAAAGAGGCACACGAATCAAGATGATGTTGTATTCCACGCCGATACTGCTGGAGCTCCCTTTGTCATCATTAAAACAGAAGGTAAAACGCCGTCTGAACAAACCATCAACGAAGCTGCTATCTGCGCAGTTTCCTATAGTAGCGCATGGCGAAGCGAGTACACTTCCATGGACGCGTACTGGGTGACGCCGAAACAGGTTAGTAAGACTGCTCCAGCTGGTGAATATCTCACGAGAGGTGCGTTTATGATTTATGGACGTAAAAATTATCTTCGAAACGTCCCGCTTCAAATTTCAATAGGTATCCTCCAAGTGAACGACAACTGGATTATTGTGGGTGGTCCTCCTTCAGCGATAACGTCGCAGACTAAATACAGTGTGACACTAACGCCCGGACGAATGAAAAGTGGTAGACTCGCTAAAGAGTTGCGGCGAATTCTTGCCAACAAAGCCCCCATCACGCTTCGGAAGACGCTTCTCAAGCTCCCTCTCGAGGAAATTCAACGGTTTATTCCTGCTGGAGGTGGAGAAATCGATAGTAGATAACTATAAATGCGAGAAAAAAATGAGAACATGATTGGGGATGTAACTGTGTTTAATGATGCAAAGACCGGTGTTCAAGTAAAGGACATTATGTCCAGTCCCGTGAAGACTGTTTTGGAACATGACTCCGTTGAACAAGCAGCCAAGAAAATGATTGCTAACGACTTGGGTAGCATCATTGTCACAGACGCCCAAGGCAATCCCATTGGCATCATCACGGAACGAGATATTGTAAACCGTGTTGTAGCCGAGAACCTTGTACCACGAAAGGTTAAGGCAGAAGCCGTGATGAGTCGTCCAGTTCGTATCACCACTCCTGAAGTCGACATCAAAGAAGTTGCGGAATTGATGAGAGACCACAACATTCGACGATTAGCCGTCATGGATGAGGGAAAAATGATTGGCATCGTCTCTAGCAAAGATATCGTAGAAATTACTCCTGCTCTCCTTGAATTGATTTCTGAAAAGACGAGGATCACTTATCAACAGTTAATGTCATCTCGAAGGGTTTTCACCTCCACCGGATATTGCGATCATTGTCGACAATGGTCAGACACCCTCATGGAAGTAAGCGGTAACTTCGTCTGCGAGGAATGTCAAGTTGACTTCGAATCGAAATAATGCAGCCATCTTTCCGTTGGCTATGCAACGCGTATCCTCCTAAGTATGGGTTGTGATCACACATTGATCGACTTGGCACTCGTAAACGCTAGGATTCTCACCGTTCATGGACTTGTGAAGGGTGGAATTGGCATTAACGACGGAAAAATCTGCTCCATCGACCAAGAAGAGCGCTTACCAAAGGCTTCAACAACAATCAATACACATGATAAACTCGTATTACCTGGTTTGATCGACGTTCATACTCATCTACGAGACCTCAATCTGGTACATAAAGAGGACTTCTATTCAGGAACCTGTGCAGCTCTAGCTGGCGGGTTCACAACGGTTTTAGATATGCCCAACACGGTGCCCATTACTGATAGTGCTCTTCGTCTACGAGAGAAAATGGTGATTGCCAGCGGGAAGATTGTCGCAAACACAGGGTTCTATACCTGTATTCCAGCTGAGGCAACGGAGTTGAAACGGTTAAAAGACCTCGGCGCGATGGGCTGTAAAGTTTATCTCCATAATCCAAATACCACGTTGGATGTTGAAGACGATGATGTCCTACTTCATACCCTCCAAGTCCTTGATGACCTTGATATGATTCTCACGATCCACGCAGAAGATCGATATCTAATTGAAGACCTAGAAGCAAAGTTCCAGGCTATCGCCACCTCCTCTCCCAATATTCGTATAAAGACACATCCACCCCAAGCGGAAGTGAAAGCGGTTCAGCGTGTCCTTTCTCTCATCCGAGGAAGACATTCTCGCATTCATTTCTGCCACATCTCTACTGGGAAGGCCTCATCTCTAATTTCACAAGCGAAGGTCGAAGGGTTACCCGTCACCTACGAGGTTGCTCCCCACCACCTCTTCCTCTCTGAAACCCTTTTGGATAAGGTAGGAAGCTTAGCCTTCGTGGAACCTCCTCTACGACACTCCACAACGCGACGCGGCCTATGGAGTGATCTCCTCGCTGGAAACATTGACGTAGTAGCTAGCGACCACGCACCACACGCTCTCAAAGAAAAGAGAAATTCAGACTTGTGGGCAGTCCCCAGTGGCTTTCCAGGCTTAGAAACCACACTACCCCTTCTTCTAACGATGGTTGCTCGGGGTAAGTTATCGCTTGAGCGCCTCGTAGCAGTTCTGGCACGAAATCCTGCGCGCCTCTTTAGGCTGCAAGGGAAGGGCGTCATCGCTGCGGGGTTTGACGCGGATTTGACCATCGTTGACATGGACAAAGAATTCATCATTGACTCCTCGGAGTTCTATTCAAAAGCAAAATATTCTCCCTTTGATGGCATGAAGGTCGTTGGACGACCGATTCAAGTATTTCTCGAAGGAAACCTTGTCATGGACGAGGGCGAGGTTTTGTCCAAGCCTGGAAGCGGAACGATAATTCGTCCTTCTACGCCAACGACGGAGTGACAGCATGCATTACTTTGTTGCTGATGGCATGTTTGGGCGTTTTACTCGTTGGCTTCGGATGCTTGGATGTGACGTTACGTATTCTAATGGTGCTTCTGATGACTGGTTGCTAGCAATCGCGGAAAAGGAACGACGTGTTTTGTTAACTCGGGACTTGGAGCTTTTTCGAAGGGCAAAGGCACGTGGAGTGGATGCGTTTTTTGTTGAGGAAACGAATACTTCAGAAAAGATTGCTGCAGTAGCCAAGCGCTATCAGATACGACTCGACTTTGACACATCCATTTCCCGCTGCCCGACCTGTGGTTCCGTGATTAGGACAGTTGAAAAATCGGAAGTATCAGATAAAGTTCCAAAGGGAACCTTTGCACACTACACTGAGTTCTGGATCTGTGTTGGCTGTAGTAAAGTATACTGGCAGGGAAGTCATTGGACGAGTATCAGAGAAATCGTGGGTAAAGCTAAAAAGCTAGCCATGGAACACAGTGATTCATAAGAACGTTTTACGTAAACGTTAGGATGATGTACATGCCTTTCGAATTGACCGATATGGAGGGACGATTCCTTGTCCAGCTTGCAAGACAGTCGATTTCAGCCTTCTTGGACGCGGGTGAGAAAACATACGTTCCCCCGAACATCTCTGTGGCTCTCCGCGAAAATTGTGGAGTCTTCGTAACGTTAAATGTTATGCGTGACGGGGCGAAAACTTTGAGGGGCTGTATTGGTTATCCGGAGCCCCTACTCCCCCTGGCACAGGCCACTATAACATCAGCCATCAACTCTGCCACTAGGGACCCCCGATTTCCCCTTCTGTCAAAAGAGGAACTTGAGCTGGTAGTTATTGAAGTCAGTGTTCTTACACCACCAACCTTGATCACAGTGAAGACACCGATGGAGTACGTGACGCAGGTTGATGTTGGGAAAGATGGGTTAATCGTGGAGCGTGGAATGTTCAAAGGATTACTTTTACCCCAGGTTTCCGTTGAATGGGGGTGGAACGCTGAGGAATTCCTAACACACTGCTGTATGAAAGCCGGGCTTTCCCCCGACGCGTGGTTGGTTGAGGATTCAAAAATCTACAAGTTTTCATGTATTATTGCACGTGAAACCCGTCCAAGTGGACCTGTTGAGGTCATTGATATGCGAAAGGGTGAACAACCCTGAAACTCTTTTTCTTAACTGGTGGAGATTGGATCTATAGTTAGCTATTTGATTTTCCTAGACTTCGAAAACGTTGTCTTTGAACATGATATGGGTTTTTAGGTTGTTAACTTAGTTGTAACACATAAATGCAGTTATACGAGTGACTTGTATGATTTTATTATGGTAAATTTGTTAGACCCCCTAATAATAAGGGGACTTAAACTTAAGAACAGACTCGTCATGCCTCCAATTGGAACCGACTTAGCAACAAACAAAGGAGAAGTGACGGAGAAACACCTATCCTCTTATAAGCCTAGAGCAAAAGGGATAGGTCTCGTTATAGTTGAGCATACTTATGTTGACTTTGGCGGCAGATTCACAGCTACACAAATCGGTATTCATAACGATAGCCTCATTCCAGGCCTTAAAAAACTAGTTGAAGTCATCCATGGGTCAGGTGCAGCCGTAGCCATACAGCTCAATCACTCAGGAGGTAAATGTGTTGAATCTGTCTGTGGTATGCAGCCAGTTGGTCCTTCTTCAATTAAGTATTGGAAGGAGCCTATACGAGGACTTAACATCTCTGAGATCAACGACTCAGTCCGTAAGTTTGGCGATGGTGCTGCTCGAGCAGTTGCGGCTGGCTTTGACGCAGTGGAGATTCATGCAGCTCATGGCTTTTTATTGAATGAGTTTACATCTCCTTTGACGAATAAGAGGACTGATCTGTATGGTGGGAGCTTGGAGAACCGTTTCCGTTTTGCTTTAGAGGTGATTAGAGAAGTCAGATCAAGTGTTGGTGATAACTTCCCAATACTCTTCCGTTTAGGAGCAGATGACTTCACGTCAGGAGGCTTGACCATCACGGAGAGTAAGAAGATAACGCCTTTTCTCATTGAAGAGGGGATTGATGTTATGGATATATCTAGTGGAATCTGTGGTATTTATCACCCCACGAATAAGAAGCCAGGTTTCTTCATTCCAATGGCAGAAGAGATAAAGAAGGTAATCTCTGTCCCAGTTATCGGTGTAGGAGGAATAACCACAGTTGAGCTTGCAAATAGATTTGTCCGCGAGGAGAAGGTGGATTTAGTTGCTATTGGAAGGGCTTTGATGAAGGACCCTGAATGGGGAATTAAAGCCATGAGGGCGCTCAAGTTTAAGAGTGTCGATGAGCTTTCTTGAGAATCATTAATTAAATAATAATATTCAAGATAGCTATAGTTACCGAAAGGATGAGAAGCACCCTGACGAATCAGCCCAAGAAAAGTTGACTGCGATAAATCTCTCACCCAACAGGTCGATGAATGCTACACCAGACTTGACCACAGAACAAACTGAGGACTCCCTAGAAGCTCTAGCTAGCTAGAGTACCACCGTCTTGTAGCGCCTCAGGAAGAGTGCTTCATCGGGAAAGACATAGAGTTATGCACAACGTGTGAAATTCCTCTCTATCGCGATAAGAGTGTGGACGTTTTTGGTGGCAACTCGACTTTCTATGCGGTACATAATGTTTTTTCTCTTATGAAATTCACCTCAGTTTCCCCAGAAAAAGAGTTAAGAGCAGATAACGTATTGTTGCACGAAGCCAGGCGAGAAAAAAACGTCACTTTCCACACACAAATGATCTTTCATAGCTTCTTGGGAACATAAGCTCACGGGAGGTATCACTTAAATCAGTCGATGTTACGGACTGGTTCCACTTGAATGTAGATGGGGGGTGTTTCTTGAAATCAGTTTTCCCCTAATATAGGGCCCTTGAAAGGGTTGGTTAAACTAAACAATCGGTGAAAAATCCCGATGAACACGGATTCGTCCACAGCTGAGAGAGGTCTCTTCGAAGCTGGCGATGTCACTGATATCGAAGAGGAGTAAATATTCATAACAGTCGGTCAAGAGACCCTAGCGACCTTAACGGATTATCAATATTTGAATGAAAATAGCTTAAATAAAACACTATATTCTAAGAGCTTGCGTCATGGAGTTCATTTTTGCTTATTTATTAAAAACACTAAAGTTTTAACCTACTGTTTTTAAGGAAAAGCATCTAATGGAGTACTTGAGTGGATGAAACCTTCGTAGAGGAATCTGTGAAAACATGAGAGTTTACTTCGGTGTCTGCGGTGTAGGCTTGGGTCATGTCGGCCGCTGTATGCCTGTGGCAAAAAAACTTCGTAAAAGAGGAGATCATGTCCTTTTCTCTACATACAAGGATGCATGTGACTATGTGAAACGTGAGAACTTTCCTTTGTGTAAAGCACCCCCTTTAAGTTACGCTGTTAGACCTGATGGTGGTGTGGACTTCCGAAAGACGACAGCAGATCCCGGTATTTTTTCCACGTACATTTTCCTCACTCAAGTCCGGGCTGAAATCGAGTTCATGCGGAGCTTTAATCCAGACTTTGTATTTTCTGATTCGCGACTCTCCTCTCTCGTTGCTGCAAAACTTTTAGGAATTCCTTCCGTAACTGTCCTCAACACGTATAAAGTGACCATTCCCCGGGAACGACGGTTTCTGACCTTAGCTCAAATCGCAGATGGCGGAATTCTCACCCTTATCGGAGAGTCTTGGGCCTTAGGTAAAAAAATATTGATTCCTGACTTCCCTCTGCCCAACACGCTGTCTCTTGCGAATCTTGAGATTCCACCCCGACGGCGGAGGAAAATCGAGTTCATCGGTCCTGTGTTGCCGGTCAGACCGGAAGAATTGCCTGAAAAAAGGGAGATTAGACAGAAACTGGGGTACTCCGACGAAATCCTCATCTTCGTTCCCATAAGCGGCTTAACTCAAGACAAAGCGTATCTCTCTCTCGTATTGAAGCGTTTGCTAAGGAAGCTACCGGCGAATTTTCGAGTCGTGATGTCGCTTGGTCAACCTGGCTCGTCAGCAACACCCGTTATCGATGGAAACATAACTGTGTACACATGGATGGATAATCGCTTCGAGTACCTTAAGGCGTGTGACTTGGTTATTTCTAGGGCGGGTTTGGGGACACTGAGCCAGGCAATTTGTTACGGTAAACCCCTCATCGTCATTCCCACTCCAAGTCAAACCGAGCAGTTAAACAATGCCCAACGAGCAATGGAGCTGGGCGTGGCAAAGGTTCTGAGTCAAAAAGATCTCGAGTACAAACAGTTCACATCTACGATTCAAGAGATGTTTACTTCAACGACGTACATAAAGAAAGCAGAGGCGTTGAAAGCTGACGTTTCAAAGCTTAATGCCACCGAAACCATGATTCGCGTGATAACTAGCCTTGGAGACGCATTATAGTTGTAGCTAGCTCGCTCATGGACGTGTTAAAATTCGCTTTTAACATTTTTTTCAATCATCTTCATCGTATAAAAGTTGAGTTAAGTGAAGTATAGAGTAATTTTACCAAGAGAAAAACGAGGCTATCACATATCTAGTTAAACTTATATAAACGCTGAAAAATTAGTTAATTAAGGTGTACATTCATTATGCCCTTTGAAAATAAACTTAGAAAATTACTGGAGAAAGATCAGCCCACCGTTGGAACTCACATAGGGATTGCATTTCCGCTAGTAACTGAGTTGGTTGGTCTTTCTGGTCAATTTGACTATATTGAATTTGCAGGTGAATATCATCCATATACTGATTTTGACCTCATTAACATAGCTAGGACCGCTGAACTGTATGGGTTGTCCACAATGATAAAGATAGATCAGAGCCCTAGAATTTCCATCGCTGAAAGAGCTATGGGTATTGCCGGGATACAAAACATGTTATTTGCAGACAGTAGGACGGTTGAGGATGTTAAACTCTGTGTTGACGCTGTAAGGTGCGATCCCAAGGGCATTGGAGGAGCACGGTTCGGTAGAGTGATGACTAAACTTGGAAGCTTACCTGCTTGGGTGAAATATTGTGATGATGCAGTTGTGGCCATAATGATTGAGAAGAAGGTGGCTGTTGAAAACTTGGAGGAACTCTTGTCGGTAGATGGAGTTGATATGGTACAATGGGGTCCAGCAGACTTCACTGTTAGCTCAGGTATACCTGGACAGTGGACACATCCAAAGGTGAAAGAAGCGGAGCTTAAGGTCATAAAGACAGCGTTAAAGATGGACATACGTCCAAGAATTGAGTGTAGCGTGGAAGCTATGCAAGGATACATCGATTTAGGTGTCCGTGACTTCTGCATTGGTATGGATACATCGATTTTATCAAGTTGGTTTAATGACTCAGGTAAAAAGATAAGAGAAACCTTGGCTAAAATATAATGGAACTCAATGTAAATCCTGTTTAAGCCAATTTTCATTACTTTCTTAGATAGGATTTAGAAAACTGATATACATTTCGCCAGTTAATTCGCTATTATTTTTTTCGTGTTCTAAATGTCTTTTTCTATCTTACCTGTCTTCGCCTTATCGATGAGACTAGACCGTTAGAAGAACCATTCGTGTAAAAAACCTGTTCTCTGTAATTTCGTACACAAATAAAAAACATTTATGTTCATTGTATTTGTCAGCGCGTTCTGTAGGTATTACTCTGGGAATGAGTTGTTCTCCACTTTTTCAAGTTCCTGTCAAATAAGTTCTAGAATCAACTTGTTTTTTAATAAAATATAGCAATAAATTTTTTCAAAAAAGTTATTACTAATGTTGTTTGCGCCAAACAAATGTTGCGAGGCAGGTCATTATCAGCATGAATATGTCTATTACGGATAAAGATTGGAAACTTCTCGAACAAAAGATTAGGGCCTTCCAAGAACACGTTAAAAGTTTTCAGCTAGAAGTGGAAGAACGATTAGGGTAACCAACAACTAAAATCGGAATGTCGCTCAACATATGCAGCTTCTTCCCACGATTTAAACGAGTTTTTATGTACGTAGATTCTGTATCCTTTTAGTCAGCGTCCGCGAATGATACATGTCTCTGTTAGTTGTTTGTAATGATGCGTCGCGTATGGTCCGCTCCCCTTTAAAGCAAAACGTCTTCATTGTGGACGGAAATCCATACTAATTTGTTAGCGAAAGGATTTCTGAAGCAAATCCTTTTTAGCAATTCAGACCATGTGGTTTTCGGTAAACGGAGCCATCACTATTTTATTAAAGCCACTGATGAGCTAGCTTTTTGTGGCGAGTTTTCAGCCGCCTGGACTGCCGTGAAATGGGACGTTCTTCCAGATGAGGTCCCACCAGTCTTCTTCGGTGATGGTTTCTCCCTGGACGAGAATCTTTAAGACTCGTGTTAAGAGTGCGTGATGTCTCTTCTCATCGGTCAAGATGGCGTTTATGAGTAATTTGACTTTTTCTTTTTCTATGTTGGGTAGAATCTTCCCGATTTTCTTAATGAGTTCTGCTTCTAAGCGTATGTGATCCTTTACTAGCTCGATTTGTGTATCGAGGTTGTCTTGCGTAAGGGGTGGTGTGACGTCTGTAAGTAGTTTGACTGCCGCTGAATACATTTCTGCGTGCTTCACGGAGTCCAAAGAGATACCTTTTAACACCCCTATGATGGCTTGATTTTTTATTTCACCCAACGAGTTGTTTAACGAGCCTACAATCGTGTTTTCAATCGAAATTTGTTTCCGGAGAAACTTAATTAATTCGTTTTTTTCATTCAAAAATTGTCTCTCATAGAGACCATACAACTTTTGAAGAATAAGTTTTTCGGTATTCGTAGATCACTTCATCTTAATTGGAATTAGGTTATTACAGGACCCATAAATTCGAGTCTATTACTTCACCAAACCGTTTATCAGCGTCAACCTTATCCACACTATAATACAATTGAATCTAACTCAAATCGCTTGAGGCTTACGTCCCTTAAAAAGGCTCGTTTAACCCCTCAAGACCCTTCGTAATCCAAGTCCTAAGCTTTTATCAAGTCCATTATAGCGGTTTCTGACGGTGACCTCAGTTACGTCCGCTGCCTTCGCCAACAACTTTTGGGTAACTTTTTTCCCGTCCATTATAGAAGCAATGTAAAGAGCAGCAGCCGCAATTCCGGCAGGACCTTTTCCGATGTCTGCCTTGATTTTCTTCGCTTTTTGAAGAATCTGTATTGCGATGCTCTGTGTTTTCTGGTTAAGCCCAACAAAGGAAGCGATCTTCGAAACGTATTTAATCGGTTCATCAAACGGCATCTTGATATTTAATTCGTATTGGAGTAGTCGGTAGCACCTTGAGATTTCTTTTCGTCGACGTGTGCTCGCTTTTGCGATCTCTTTGAGGCTTCGTGGTGTCCGCGTCAAACGACAGGCCGCGTATAGGGCGGCTGCGGCGATGCTCTTTATGGAGCGTCCACG
>JAZFSF010000257.1:0-9261 GCA_036446055.1 Bathyarchaeia archaeon
CCCATCGGTTCTGACTCCTCTACGTATCAACTTTTCAATCTTTGCTTTTTTCGGCATTTAAAACACTCTTCTCTTTTTTAATAAAATCAGTTATGCGATTAGTCAATCCAGAGGTGTGAGCCTTTTCCTCAATCATGTTAAGGATTTTGATGGTTAAAGCCTCCAACTCTGAGTTTTTTCCACTGATAAGAATGAGACCGTTTTGACAGACCGTTATGTGACAGCTCGTCTCACGCGTCAATAAGTTAATCATGGATCCTTTTCTTCCGATGAGGCGAGGAATCTTTGACGGCGTCATTCGTATAATGCTACCATGGACTATCTTCCCCAATCCAGATTCTCGAATGGTTAGAGCTGGTCCCCTCGTTCTGTCGAAGGAGATGACTTTGGCTAAAATGAGGTCTCCGATGTCTAGAATATTGGTCATCTCTTCTCTTCGTGAATTAAAGGGGCGGTCAAGAGCTTCAGATGTGAAGAGAATTGCTTTATACGGCGAATTTATGTCAACGTTCCAGCTTCCAAGTCTCATTTCAACGACTTTCCCAATCACCACGTCCCCGCCTCGGGGAACATAACATCCCTTGAGAGCCACAACGTACACGTTTCGACCTACGACATTACTCAACCCAGCCATGGAAGCGTAGACCTTGCTTCCCTCTTTGAATGCATTGCTACCCGCGTGATAATCGCCATCAGCCAATAAATCACCGGGTATGACAAACTTCCGTTTCTCAATTAAATAGGACACTGTTCTCTGTTTCACCTTCAATTTTTTTCATGTATATCGTCATTCTAAAAGAGGCTGTATAATTTCTTGAATGCTTTTGCAGACTCAAGAAGTTACGTGAATCCTCTATCATACTAAATCTAGTCTTTAAACATCTATTTTATGATTTTTGTCTGATAATTTCCATGGGTGACTTTTCCAATTTTCTCCAAGAAAGAATAGTGTAAACCAGCGGGCATCTCGACCACGCCAATCCAAGAGCCGTTCCTCTGCCATTCCTCCTCTGTAACACTGGCAAAATTCTTTGCGACTCCAATTGTTTGAGCGGCGTATTCAGCAGGTACCATGACCGCGATCTTTAATCGTTCAATTTTAAGCGGAAGAATGGGACGTAATTTATCTATGACGGCTCGAGCTTGCACCTCTCCGTCCTTAAACGGGTCCACAACCAGTTTAATCTGCTCTATAGCCTGCTCTATCCTCTTAGGGGGATGAGGGAAACCTGTACGTGGGTCCACACAATGTCTAGCAATGAATGCAACGATCTGCTTCCGTTTTTCATCAACGAAGTTACGTCTTTGCTCAATTGTCAGCTGAAGCTCGCCGCGTTTTATAATGGTGTCCGCTACCTCACCAATGTCAGTGGTTTGAAAGGCCTTTTTAAGTTGTTCGTCTGAAGCACGTAAGCCTTTGCTAGCATCTGTAAATATGGCTTCGGCTACTAAAATACTAAAGATTTGTAAGGGTTTGCCTTGTTTAAAGTCAAAGGCTGGTTCTGGACGGACCAGAATTTCAAAACGCTCTCCAGCCAGTGTCAGACGGGCTGTTGTGTAGCGTTCACCCATTAAAGTTAACCAACCATGAAGCTTTTTTAGGACTCTAACTTACGTATGTACTTCATTACCTCTTTATCGGTCAGATGAGCCAGCTTCTTTGTATCAGCGGGAATTATGGCGAGTTTCAATTTCTCTGGTTCAAAGGTGCCTTCAATGACTTTGGACAGGCATTCGACTGCTAAAAGAATCGATTCTTCGAGGGTCAAATCATCTCTGTACTTCGTTTCCAGAAATTCCTTAACGGTATCGCTTCCAGAACCCACGGAAACCGCTTTATATGCCCACACAGCACCACTGGGGTCTGTTTGCAGGACATGACAGCCCCTCATGTCGACGCCCCCAAAAATAATCGAGACACCGAAGGGACGAACGCCGGCATGTTGCGTGTAAACCTGCTTGATGTCGCCCACTCTCTTCGACAGTACCTCAATATCCGCCAATTCGTCGTAAGTCAATCTATTCCCTTGAGCAAAGACCCTTGCTTGAGCTATCAGAACTCTAGCATCGGAGCTAAGCCCCGATATGGCAGCGCCCACGTGTTCATCGATTTCAAAGATTTTCCAAGAGAAATTGGGATCCTGTAGCTTAGACGCCATTCGTTCTTCAGCTGCCAAGACTACGCCTTCAGGACATGCGATGCCTAGAACCGTTGAACCTCTCTTCACGGTTTCAAGGGCATACTCCACTTGGAATAGGCGGCCATCAGGCGAAAAGACAGTTATCGCGCGGTCGTAAGCGCCAGGTGTGGTAAACATTGCCATGACTCATTTCACCTCATAAATACTTTCGTTTTTGATGGTAGTTAGGCGACTAAAAGCTTTTTCGTATTGTGACGCTGTATTTACCCCATCTCGCCAAGAAACTTACGTTTCAAAGCTTTTATAGTTCCAGAAACCCCAAGCACTTGAAAGGTCGTCGTCCCATGACTTTCGTCTTGAATATTATTGAATACGTCTCGGATTTTATCGACGGATTTATGGTCGCAAAGCAGTATGCCTAAACCCTTTTCTACATCATAGCCCAACATCCGTACACGAATCATCTTTTCATCATCTCTCCAAGAGACGTTTAACTCATTTAATAGAAGCGTTGAAACCTCATGTCTTGAGTGGACGTGGTCGGATGTCAATCTAAAGCCAACATATCTTTTTTTCAGCGTTCTTATCAATAGATGCGTCCCCTATCCTCATTCACAGGATGCCAAGAGATCGATAAAAGGCGATTGTCTCCTCCAAGTTTTTTCTGAATCGGAGCAATTTTATGGATACTCGTATTGGATCCTCGTTACTAAGCTTCATCCGTCCAAGAAAGGCTTCTTGTTTGTCCAAGCGGAGGTATAAGGCACCTCCGTTATCTATCCGACGTGATACATCTGAAGACAAATACGTCTTTTCGACTTCACTGAGGCTTTCAGCCAAGTTTATTATAAATGCCTCTAAAAACTGCTTATTTTTTATCCGAGCCTTCAAAAGCGTGATGGGATTGCGGTAATGCCCCAATAGATTACGATGTTCAAACGTTATCTCTTCAGCGTAAGCCAAGGGTAAAATATTTCTACACGCGGTTATAACGTTGTTCGGGTCCTCAGTCACATGGATGAAGGAAGAGACATCCACACGGGAGACTCGGACGGTGCGACTAATGTCTTAGCCCCCGAACTTTTCTTCCGGAGCTCGTTAATCCTCGATGGGCCCTGCCACTTTGAGATGGGTCACAGATCCAGTTTATGTCTTTGTCCGCCAGAATTGAGGGGTGATCAGGGTCAACCAGGATAATCTCAAACCACTTGTGTTGACCATCTTCGCCGACCCAATAGGAATTGAGGACTTCAAGATTTCGATGAGCTTTCCCAGCCCGTTCCTCTGCAATCAACTGCATGCTCTTCGCTGGAACAAACTTCTTCGAACCCATGTGTTTTGGTCTCCGCCCTCCGTGTGGACGTGGTTTTCGTAAACCACCTCGCCTAACTCTCACACGAACAATGACGAAGCCTTGCTTCGCTTTGTATCCGAGGGTCCGCGCCCTCTTTAGCCGCAGCGGCCTCTCGACGCGGTTGATAGCGTGTTGTCTTCGCCACAATATTTTTCTCTGTTTCGCCAGTTCGGATAAGTCAGGGTTCGTATTCTTCCTTTGGATATCCATTGAATATTTATGCACTAAAACTCGCCTTCCACCATTTAACGCTAACTACCGCAACTGATTCGTGGATACTTGGCGTTTAACGACACTGATAAGTTTTACGTTATCGGAACCACTTATCTATGTAACTGCTTTAACGCAAGTAGGGCTCAGACATGCCAAGACATAGTTTTTCATTTGGATATTCTTACCGTCGTCTTCTCCTTTCAAGGCAGACGGATTGTTTTGAACAACCACACTCGCTTATTCATTAACCTGTTATGGATCCTTCGACTCTTATCTTTAAGTCTTCCAAAAGAGTTTTCCTAACGAAGTTCTATTTCTCCTCTGATGCTATGAACGTTACTTTCTGCATATTCTCAGCTATCCTCTAGAAGTGTGGTTAATGCAGATATGCCTCTCGACAACTTCTAAAAGTTTAAAAGGTCATCCTCAAGATTTTTCTTTGGCGAATAAATTTTTGGAATCTGAGTTGTTAATTGTTACTCTCATTCTCACAATCATAGCGATAGTTGTATATCAATATCGCCATATCTTCTCGTTAATCCGTTATAGTCGAAAACTGAAATATTTGGAAACCAAGGAAGAGAACCCTTTCAAGTCAACGGTTGAAAAGGTTTGCCCACAGTGCGGTGAAGTTATGGAAGAAGGGTATTTAGTCGGTCCCGAGGGTATTTATTGGAGTAAAAACGTTCCCCCCTACGGTTTTGGTTTACAGTTTCATGGAGTCAGATTGATGAGCGAAACCTTAGCTTCAAACAACTTTTTGTTCTCAGATAGAGAGCCAATCCTTTCTTCTTCTCGGTGTAGGAGATGTAAGATAATACAGGTCGACATGAGGGCCCAAGATTTTAGGATATAATAAGGGGAGAAAGGCAGAGTATTTACAAGGCATTCGAAAATGTAGAGAGAATCTGGATTTTATGCACGATTGAGGTCGTGTCTTCAGTCAGTGAGTGAACGCTTTTCGGGAATCTGATAAGGAGTACTCTTGAGCCATGAATAAATCTTGAAACGTAAAGTATTTGTGGAGAATCGTACTTGTTGGGTGTAGGTGGAAGAATGAGAGTGCGACCTATTCAAAATGGGAAAGATGTTGATTTTGACGTCATCGGGGAGGATTGGAACACCTACCAACTCAAGGACGGCACCATCCTCAAAGTAAAAATGGTGTTAGCGGGAGTTATTCGACTTAATAACAAGTTTGATCCGTTAGGAAATCCCATATACTTGATAAAAAGCACAAATGTCGTTAGAGTCATGGATGTGCCCGGAGAGCTAAAGCGAAAGCCCAAACCGTCGACTACCCCAACTGTTTAAGGCGCCACCTTACCACAAATTAGGTGTCGTTTTGTAGCTTTAAAGGGCACCCCGCTCCGCACGTGCTTAGATGGGGACAGTCACGACATTTCTCCGGAGCGTATTTTCTTGAGCGTATTTCAATACACAAGGGATTATTCCAAATCTTGTTCCAGTCATCTTTAAGGAGGTTTCCGAGGGGCACGAAATAGCTTTGACATGGAAGAACGTCTCCGGTCGGCTCGACACACATACTAATCCGGCAAGCACTGCAACTCTTTATCCCAAGCTCCAATTGTAAGGGGTTTAGAACGCAGTACTGGGTAGGCGTGTACCAGATGAACTCCATTCCCAGCATTTCAGCGTAATCCCGAATCTTGGTGAGTGAGGGTTCAAGTCGCGCCTCGTCAAGGGCAAATGCCTTAGCCGCCTCGGGAGTCTTCCCAGAATAGATGAGGCTATTACACGCGAATTGGTCGAGGCCCAGGCTGTGAATGAATTTGATTGTTTCAACGATGTCATCGATATTGTATTTAGTGAGAGTGGTATTCGTAAGTGTGTACACGGGGGTTGCAATGGCATTTTTTAATCCTTGAACCGTTTCCTTCCAACTCCCTTTGACTCCCGTAATCCGGTCATGAACGACTTCATCAAAGGATTCAAGGGTGATCTGAATGTGGTCAAGGCCTGCCTGAATCAATGCGTCTAAGTACTCTTTGTCCTTCAACCGTCGCCCATTTGTCACGAGACCGCTTACCAACCCCTTTTCCTCGGCATATCTAACCAGTTGAGGAAGGTCCTCTCGCACAGTGGGCTCTCCACCGGTAAAAACCACATGAGGTATTCCCAGCTCAAAGATCTTGTCAATAACGCTAAACCACGCCTCAGTTCTAAGCTCATTTGTCTCTCGCGACCCACCCGCATAACAGTGAAAGCATTGATTATTACAGCGATAGGTTAAGGCTAAATCCATCCGGTATGGAGCGGACATCTCCTGTGTAAAGGGCTCCAGTTTTTCTACTCCCAAGTAGGAGATGGGACAGATGTCACTCGTCTTCGCAAACGTGTTGATGATGAAGAGAAGGTCCTGATGATCGTTTAGCGCGCTCTCGTACTCGATTCTGAAGTTTCGTTGAATGTCTCTAGCAGCGTCCTCCTCTGTTTTTCCCGTAACGAAATGGTAAATGTGCTCCGCCGCCGTCCTATTTAGGAAGAGAACGCGGGATGCGTTGATGATGAGGACTCCGCTACCGTTCTCTTCAATCCTGAGGTGCAAACGAAGACCCTGCCACTTCCCAGTTGCTCGATAATGATATAATCCTGTCTTCACCCTTTTCGATAAGATTTTTTTAAAAATGTTCATGATTAACGGGCACCTCCTCCAGCGCAAGCACAGGCACAAGAAACACAGGCACAAGCACAGGCACATTGGGCGCATGCGCACACGCAGCTGGATTTTCTTCGAATAGGCTCTGAGGATTGGGAAGATTTTGGAGACTGTAAGAGCTTATTGGCAAACTGTTCCACATCTCGCACGATATTATTCGTTGCACTCTCTAACCCCGAAACGATGTTGCCAGCAAATTCCTGCATAGGCAAAGGTTTGACCGCGCCAGGCGTGGGTGTGGTTGCTGCGAGTGATGTAGGCGTCGCTTGCCCAGGCCTTATTGGTCCTCGGGAAAAGTAGGGACCATACCAGTACCAGTACCAGCCTGGTCTGGGTAGTATCATCATGTTTGATGGGAAGGCTGTCTTGAACCGGTCTTTATAGTTTTCGTCGACTAGGAGCCATTGTATGTTGTTTTCGATTGCTTCCTCTTGAAGTTGAGGCGTATCTGCGTGTGTTACTTGTTCCCAAGCCTTTGTGGTGATGGATTTGTAGTAGTTGACGGTGTCGGCTCGGGAGTAACCTCTCATTTTCCTATCAATG
Organism: Bathyarchaeia archaeon; assembly: GCA_036446055.1. Lineage (GTDB taxonomy): Archaea > Thermoproteota > Bathyarchaeia > RBG-16-48-13 > DAOVBJ01. Next base: position 6,932 of record JAZFSF010000257.1, read on the forward strand.
TTGTTGCTGAGACTGAGGTAGGTTCGCGCTAGCTGTTGTTCGTTCAGTGAACCCGCAGGTTCGATGGCTTTGAGAAAATCGATTTCATAATATCTCTTCTTGGACGCGCCTCCGTTCCCAGTCATATCCTCAAGTTTCTTTACTTTCAACACGGGTTTAACGGCTTCAACGAGTACCAGTCTCTTCAGTAAAAGGCTGAAGAGAATCATAGTCAGAACTCTAACGGGTGGGATGTCCACCACCACCGCTGCCTCCACTGAGGTTAATCCTCTCCTCGACCCCAATGCCTCAATCATCACCCTAGGCTTCGTGTATACTTCTTTTCTCCGTCTGAGATAGATGACCGCAACCACAGCCACCCCGATGATGGAAAAGATTGCGAGGTAGAACCCGAAGCCCACGCCTGTAGGGGATAGAGTGACGTACTCTTCGGGGACGGAAACTCCGAAGGTCAATTGAGTGTTGGGAGGAATGTTGCTCTGACTCCAATACACGGCAAAGGAGCCACCCACGGTCGATAAAAAGGCTGGCTCTGAGGTCTTGATGGTGTCCTCGGTGACGCCCTCGGGAGGAACGATGGCGACGCGGAGGTCATCCGTCCACACATCGAAGTAAGTGGGTACAAACTGCATTCCCACATATCCAGTGTTCATTGTATCGGGGAAGAGCATATTCGGCACCGTGGCCACGAGTATAACGGTTCCACTCTCTCCTGGACTCATCGGATGACCGAAATAGATCTCGACGGCGTAGTAGCTGCCACTGCTCACGTCTTGGTAGCTGAGGCTGTTCTCCGACAAATCCTCAACCAAGATAATGTCGAAGCCTCTCGCCGGAAGTCCGATGGTCAGGTAGCCTTCTGCAGACGTCTCATAGGTGATGGTGATGTTATACTGGATGTCTATGGAAGCATCTTCGTTAATCCAAACGATTGCCCATTCCTTATCTATGTGATAAACAATGGAAACGTTGCTCGGATCAAAAGCCTCAATACTTTGAATGAAGGAGACTGTGAAGATAACAACAATCAGGAGCGAGAGTATCTTATTCTTGCACCTCATCACCATGTAGGCTCCTCTGTCACCTCAAAGTTGTTACCACAATAGTCACATTTTATGAATGGTCGCCCATCAATTACAATCGTCTTTTCAGCATTCAAATTAGCACCGCAGTTGGGGCAATGGAGTTCCTTCATTCGTATGGGGCCAGAAACGTTGACCGTTTGCGTAATCTCAATAGGCTTCTTCTCCCTGGAAAAGTAGAGGAGAACTACTGAAACTACAACAAAAACCAAACCTACAGGCAATCTATATTCATTGGGTGGATAGGAAGCCATCAAGAAAAGTCCTCCAAGGACGAGGAGTCCCGCAGAAATTATGTAAAAAATCCATTTTAAAACACCCTTCGCCAAGTCTCCGACCTCAATAGGGTAGTTCAAGAGGCTGTAATTTATGTTTTTAGAATTTAGCAACGGAATGTTTCCAAAAGAACACATAGGTTAATGCTTTAACTTTCTAAAAAAAGGAAGAGAGAAAGGGTGAAGAATGAGCGAGTAATGTATTTGTCGATCCGATCTGATAACTATGAACAACAAATTGACATATTGGACCATTTGACCTTCAGACGCTATCGTGCATTCCAGACGGCTTTTACATGGGATAACACATAGTATAGTTAACTTATGTTAAAATATATTAGTTTTTAATAAGCCAGTACTATTCGCTAGCGCGCGCTAGAAACGAATGACTGACCGGAAATCTGAAAGAGTCGGATCGCCATCACTTCTATCCATAAGAACAATACTGCCATAAAGAGCCTTTGCGCTAATCCTGGGGCCCCCAACACACTAAGAAGTCCAGTCCCGACTACTGAAACCACTATCGCAACGAATGCGATTACTATAGAGAAATATCGATAACGCTCCCACAAAATGTCTTGCTCTAATCTTATTGATATAATGAAAAATCCGAAAATCGCCGCCATTGAACCGATTGCGGAAGACATGCTATGCATGATGTCAGAAAACGATCCAGGTTGGATTGGATCTGTTGAAAAGATCCCCGATACCACTGCACTGAGCCCAAATATGGCGAACAGTAGAGGACCGATAATTGAGCCTTTTCCGTCACCTATTCCACGGTGAAGACCGAAGGTAAACCCTACTATCAGAATACCGACCAATACAAAGTTTATTCTTTGAATAATAGCGTTAGGGGCGCCGACTGCACCTAACTCACTTACGAAATTAATCAGATGGCTATAGTCAGGTCGGAGCAAACCTGCGATCATAACTATGATAGCGAATATGATCGGTGCGATTATGCCGCAAA
>JAZFSF010000258.1:0-3669 GCA_036446055.1 Bathyarchaeia archaeon
ATGCATGAGCTGGGGCGGTATACCCTGAATCTTTTATTTCAGTGCCCGTATAGCCATCATAAACGGCGAACTGTCTTGTTGTCGGAACAGGATTAACTCCTGTATACACTACATCTCCTGACCCACCACCTACTTTCCATTCCAATTGCCCTGTTCCATCGTTTTCTAGCACTTCTCCTATGTTCCCTTGGGCTACAGGTAGTTGAAGGGTATAAGTATTTCCTAACGGCATTTGGGTCGATGCTTCCAAGCCTACATAACTTCTCGGGTCTTCAATCGGTGGTCCAATCGAATCTGGGTTTTGGTTGAGAAATTTGACTTCATCTACTTCGTGAACTACTTTGGTTGGAGGCTGTACTTGAACTGTTACAGGGTCTAGGACCAAACCTCGAGGCGTTCTTTTATAAATAAATTCTGTCGTTTCCGTCATTGTCCTTTAGAAGGTAAAGAAAAAAAAAATCATCCAATAATTTTACCCACTTCTGAAACGGTGTTTAGAACTTGTCCAAGATTTTTACTCACATCTCCCGCCTGTTCTACTGCTACTTTTGCAATGCTACCTACATCAACGGCACCCACCCCAGGTATGTTGACTTTGGGGAGATGTTCAGCAACAGCGCCTAGAGGTCCCGCTAATTGTTCTGCGAGGTCAATACCTCGTTCCAATGCTGAATGTAGTTTCTTTCCTGCTGAAAAAGCGGCTTTTGTACCAGTTTTCAATCCAGACACTCCCTTTTTGAATACATTTTTTAAAGAATCAAGAAGACCGCCTCCCACTTTATGTCCTCGATTATGATCTCGCCATTCGGTGTGGAGCATCTGAGCCAACCTTCTCGGGTTTTCAGCTTTTAGCAAATCCATCGTTGCGACTTTGCTAATGTTTGACGGATGTTGAAATCCACCTCCAAAATGCTTGATGTATGGCTCTCTCAAAGGGTGATCGACATTGGGGAGAAAGGCTCCACCCAATCCTTGTAGAATATAGAAAGTCTCATCGTCCATCTGCCCCAAAGCGTGGACTGCTTCAGGATACGTCATATCGCTGGTTACAAATTGTAAAGTCTTATCCACATCCATTTTGCCCCCAGTCCGAAGACGACCGCCAGTTTTGAGAGCCGAACCTTTTTTCCCACCCGTCTCCAACGAACCTCCGCTTACCAGACTCCCACCTTCAGCACAAGAAACGTCGGCTGAGGACATCCCTCCCTGTGATGGATCCCAAGTTGTCTTGGTACCCCCCGTCGGGATGGTAACATTTTCTGCGATAGGCTTGGGTGCGTCCGAGAAAGATTCGGGACAACCGATGCAACCTGTGCCATCGAACGCCTGTGGTGCGGTGTTTGTGAGGGAGCCACCCGTTTTTAAGGCACCACCAGTTGTTAGCCCACCCCCAGTAGAGATTCTTCCTGCTTTCTTTTTTGGTGCTGCTTTCTTTTTTCCACCCGACTTTTTCTTAACGACTGACTTTGACATTCGGGAACGATAACGAGCCATAGTTTTCTTATAATAAAAAAAATAAAAAAAATAAAAAAAAAACGTTTTTATTTCACACCCGGAGGCTGACGGGCTAAAGTCCGTTCTCTTATCCCTCAACACGAGTCTACCAAATATTTTCCACTCCACACAAATTTTTTTTTTTTATTTTTCTTAAAATAAAAAATATTTTCACTATGTAGTAAAACCAAATTATGCGTTATATGTTATCTTTCACAAGGGGGAAGCCCGTAGCACTCGTTTTAGGGAAGAATGGTTCATTACTTCACACTCTCCACGTGGTTGAGTGTAAAGACGACGAAGAACCCGATATTGAAGTTGATGATCCAATTAGCCTTATTGATAAGGTGGATATTGATAAAGTAAAAAGAGCAATGAAATTAGGGTTGATTGAAACTAAAATCCTTATGAAGGCAATTCGGACACAAAATCCCGAACGACTCAACGAGCAGTTGAAACGAGCCTACGAGACATTGATAGAGAAGTCGGAAGATAAGTTGAAGACTGAAATTAACTTTGACGATGACCCTGCTGTAGAATGTGTTATTCCTGCTTTGGGTTATAATTCAAAACCATTTGACCGCTCAATGTTGTTCGTTGGACCGAGTGGGGCTGGAAAAAGTTATCTGGCTAAGAAGATTATGGTGAACGACAAACGGAATAGACCAGTCGCTCTGTTCTCGAAAGTGTTAGACGATCCTTCCTTAGAAGAAATAAAAAAACAAAAACTACCTGATGGAAAGTCGAGGCTCATTGAGGTTCCTCTTTTTTCAGCCGACGACATCGTAAATCTCCCCGCCGAAGATGACCTAAAACGAGCCATTACATTTTTTGACGATATAGACGCATTGGGAGGAGAATCAGGGGAATTCTTAAGAAGTTATCGGGATGCGTTGCTCGAAGCGGGTCGCCACAAGAACATAACGACCCTATCCACCTCCCACATTCTAAACAACTACGGCAAGACCCGTACTCTCCTTAACGAAGCGGAATGGGTATTCTGTTTCCCAAACGCTAGTCGTATTAGTTGTAATAACTTCTTGAAAGACAGATTAGGAATAGACAAAGCGGAACGAGACCATCTAATAGAACGAGCCGCACGGGCGGGTCGTTACCTTGGTGCCAAGATGTCGGCTCCCAATGCTATCATTCATCAAAAAGGAATTTTATTATTATAATTGGATTTTGTAGATGGACCCGAAGATTAGTTGTATCTTAAATGCTCTTGATGAAGTCAAGGTTAATATGAAAGATAATGATTATAAAGTCGCTGTTGAGGCTCTAGCGACGCTTAACACCGATAACACAAAAGAATACATCTTGACTATGGCTAAACTGATGCCTGAGGTAGACATAGGAAGTAAGAATGAAATAACAATAAACGTAAGCCGTGAGATGATTCAAAGCAAATTTAAATTGTCTGATGATAGTTTGAGATATATAAAATCCCTGATAGGCTCGGGTTCCATCAGTATTAACTTATCATTGTGTCCTCCAGACCAACAAGAAGAACTAGAAAAAGTCAAAAGAGCAATATACAATATCAGTAGTAAGAACACAGTGACCCAAACATTGGATAGTCCTTGTACCCACAACGTGTGCTCTGCCAGAAACGGCTGTCTCCGTAGAAAGAAGATAACTCACTGCTGTTCCTCGGTAATTCTACTAGGGATTAGTTTATACGAACCTGAACCCGAACCGGAGGAAACGAATGAGGATGGTGATTACGGCTCTACAATTGAGTTTTATCCAAATTTAAGACTTGCTGTCGCTGGTCTGAGGGAGTCTTAAGAAGATAGAATCTTAGATTCTATCTGTGTCTTCGACACTGTCTGTTCCACTTCTTCAAACTCAAGAACAACAGACTCCCACACGTTATTTTTTACACCTCCTTCGATGTAGAGTTTCACTAAATATTCTGTGATGGATATAATAATCTTCGCTTGGGCTGAAGAAAGGGTTAAAAATTCATATATCATAAAATTATCATTTTGTCTTTCAATGATTTCTGGAACGTAGGCTTGATAAGCACAAAGACCACCTATTTCAGCGTGTAGATTATCTAAAATTATTTCTAAATCTTCTCGATAGTGATACGAGTGCTTGGGATTGCGTTTGGTAAAATAAATAACATAAAGCAATCGTGTAATGTAGGCTTGTCTTGGAAAATCAAGA
>JAZFSF010000259.1:0-2661 GCA_036446055.1 Bathyarchaeia archaeon
TGTAAGATTTTATTTGTTTAATGTTGGAGTAAGTTAGGACTGAAAATAATAGATGATTTGAAAGATTTCTGGCGTAAACAATCCAGAAACTACAAAGTTTTTTTGATCAGGGATACTATAGGCAGACTTGGAGGGGGAAGAGGTCCACCTGGAATCGAACCTCGGGGTGGAGGAGAATACTGGTCCATCTTCATGGATCGTTTGGGTGCGACTTCGATTGAGATAGGTTTGATTCGCAGCATCAGTAGTGCTGTGAACGTGCTTCTGGCGCTGCCTTTTGGGTGGTTGACGGATTTCACCGAAAAGATGAAGAGGCTATATTTTGTTGGTAGGGCAACTTTTATCCCCGTTGGATTGATGCGCTTCCTAGCGACAACGTGGCCCTTCTGTGCCCTCATCGGTGTTTGGGAAACGGTTTCAATGAGACTCACGGACCCTGTCTCACAGATTATTTCGATAGACTCACTCAAAGATGAGGATCGCACTACGGGACTATCTTTGCATCGGACTATAACATCCATTGCAGGGGTTGTGGCTCCCTTGATTTCCGCCTATGTAATCGCCTACTTTGGTGGCTTGGAGTCAGCTGACGGTATAAGGCCCGTCTTCTTGATCCAATTTGTCCTCGGTATCATTACTTTTATGCTCATAGTAACAAAGATGAAAGACGTCAATTTTAAAAGAGTGAAACGGGATGCTAGTGTCCTAGGCCATTTCTTCAGCGTGTTCCGAGAGATGCCGGTATTGAAGTTGCATCTCCTTAGACGATGTGTTATGACGTTTATTCTGCAATTAAGGATGCCATTTAACGGACTCTACATGGTCGACGTGAAGGGAGCTGACGAGTTTATCGTAGGGTTGAGGGGAACGGCTTCAACCGCTCTCATTGTCCTCCTATCGATGCTTATTGGTCAGCTAGCTGAAAGATACGGGAGGCGAAGGGTCGCTTATTTTGGTCGAGTGTTTGGCTGGATGTCGTATCTAGTAACAATTTTTACTCCGTTGACCAACCCTGAGTTCCTGATCATAGCTGGTATGTTGGAGGGCTTACGAATGGTCATGTTCATTGGCTGGCAGGCATTCGATCAAGAATTGATTCCCTTAGAAAAGCGAGGTCGGTATACAGGGGTATCTATGATGGCAAATGGGATGGCTGGTGTTGTCGCTCCGATCCTAGGTGGCGTGATCTGGAACGTTAATCCCGATTATATCTGGTGGATAAGCCTCTTTTGCGACGCTTTAATCGTTCTTCCATTAATGATTTTGATAGGATACAAAGTCTCAAAAACGATGCATGAATAGTCTATAAAAACTAGCTAGCTTTCATTCATGTTTTGTCTTTTTATCTACAAGCAAAGCCCTTTCAAAGTAGCTCCAACACGAACGTTGTTTTGGATAAATTGGTTTTCGTCGTTCTTCAAGACAACATCACTAAAAAGAGTGCCATGAGTTTATGCATCTATTTCTGATGCGGTGATCAGGTTCCATTGATTTACCCAAGGGGTAAGTTGATTATCTATTGTGGTTTGAGGCTCAATAATGATCCATTTCCCTGCGTCTAATCCTTGATGAGTTAAATCAGAGTAAAAGTAATTACCGTATCCCTCGAGTTCATTTAAGTTTATGAGAACCATTGCGTGGTATTGATCCAGGTCATTTACAAAGAACCCTATTGCTGATTCAATCCCCACTTCGTCGAGTAATGCGGAGGCTAAAATCGAAAAATCGTCGCAGTCACCTGATTTAAAACCTAACGTTTCAACGGGTGCAAGAAATACGTCGTTTACTTCGAGTTCGTAATGAATATAGGTATTGATGAACGCGAGGATTTTACTGATTTTAGTGGTCGCTGAGTCTTGTAGGGTGACATCGATTATGTCGAGCAGTTCACTGATTTTCGTGTATGCGGTATCATAGCTGTACTCGCCAATAGCGTCATAGTAATCCTCTTCGATTGACGGCCAATAGATTCTTCTTAGATCATGTAACGCTAAATTTGCTGCAAAATCTACCGAGGTCTGCCAGTAGTCAGGGTCAGGTTGTTGCCTCCAATACTCAGTTCCTGTGAGCCCTAATTCTTGGCGTAAATAATCGTAGTACGACTCCAAGCTATTTCCAATTCTCAGAAAACATTCCACATCGTACTCTAACTTTAATGAATCAAAATTTTCACTCAGCGAGGCATAATCGGTTTCTAATTCCTGTGTCTCTTGTGATAGATCTTGATTGTCGGCAGCGAGAGAATCATAAGAACTTTGTAAGCTATCGTGGTTGTTTTGTAAGCTATCGTGGCTGTTTTGTAAATCATCATATCGCTCACGCGTTACAAAGACTGTGGGGATAGCAACAGCGGTTAACGCTATTAAGACTGTAAAAATAGAGATCAGTCTGTTTTTTTGAACACTCACAACTTTAGGTTATTTACAGGACTTAGAAGAAACTTATGAAGTCAAGATATCTAGAAAGGATAGGTTTGCTGAAAACGGATTGGGGCTTCTGTAGTATGTTTTAGCTAGCTTAACTGGCTACCATCTAAGAGCGATAACACCTAAGGATCCGAGAATGAATAGAAGGAAAAGAGAAATAAAGCTAGGATGCTTGCTCAGTTGGTCTTCACGCGAAGTATCGGGTTCCCCCTGATACGCATGGACTGCTCGAAGC
>JAZFSF010000260.1:0-3676 GCA_036446055.1 Bathyarchaeia archaeon
AGGTTATAGATTAGAGGTCATACTTCCTATCGGATTCTCTGCAGATGAAAAAACTAAAGAGCAAAGAATCAAGTTCAACGAGGTTACATACATAAATTCTTGGGGGGCGCAGTCCCAAAATAAGTAACTAACATAATAACCGAAGCTTTATCGAAAGTAACAACCTAGCTAGCAAAAAAGCTTCTAAAAGTTGGGCCTAGCTATCCAGTCGTACTATGAAAACTATGGATTAATTCATAATTATATGCAAGTAAGAGAGCGGATGTGGCTTCAGCGTTTGCAGTTCCGTTGAACGACCCGTTAAGCCCACTCTGTGTTGTTATCCCACCTGAATCGTTTTTTTGGTAGCTCCAAGCTGTAGCTTCAACATACTCAGCTATGTTTGACTCGAATCCAGTTGCTCTTTGTGTAAAAAGGAAAAGACCTAGCTTATAGTTCTGGTAGCGACCTATTTTTCTGGTTGCCTTGTCGTAGAAGCCTTTGTTGGTCGTGGAGTTCCACAGACCTTCACCACTTCTAAACCATTGTTCTGACTTTGTCATATCACCTTTTAACCAAAAGTTGATCGCCATGTAAAAGCAAAGGTCTGCATACTCATCTACATCATCGAAGATATTTGGATTATCTTGAGGTTGATGTCTATCGAGAAGAACTTGTATTCGCGTTCCATTCACAAAATCATCATAAACTACTATGTCCTTGCCGTTATGAATTGGGGTTGGAATTTGAACTCCAATAGCCACTTCAAACAACAGAGGCCATCCATATTCTACAATGAATTGTTGGACATTATCTGTAATATTTTCTGCGATCTCACGATTGAATGATTGTAACGCGTATCCCGACCATAGGTTATCACTATACACCCAATAGGTGTTGGTGTGGGGTACTGAATTATTTGTAGGATTTAGGCCCGTATCTTCACTGTTGGCTATTAAACCAATTGTTGGATTATACATGGATATTAAGTAAGTAGCTGCGTTTTCAAGCTGAGTTTGTGAAGGATATGATTCAGGTGATTTAGGATCGTTACGTGGAATTTGAGCGATGAAGATGAAAATTGGGGAGATAAGAATCATCATAATAAATGTGATGAGCACAAACGAGGTCTTTTTCATACATTATCCTATCCAGGTAGGTAGAATGTTTCATCCTAATTTTTAACGATTACTATGTTGATTTAAAGCCTAGATTTTACAGGAATCCTTATCTCCATTCTGGATTTTTCTGTAAGCTAGCTAACATCTATTATGTACGTGACACTGAAGGATACTTATGTCGTTGCTTTGTATAGTGGCGAAATTAGTGACTCCGCTAATGTACATAGAGCCCTTCTTGCTTGATGTGGTCTCCCAGAGGGATAAGGATACGCGTCCTCGATGGCACTGTTACTCTAATAATGTTTACGCCTAATGACGTCGAGATAATATCCGCTTTGACTTTGAAATATAAACAATAACACGCTGGTTTATCCCTGAGCTAGCTTACCAAATGTATTAGTGTTAACAATAAGTGATGTTATTCTTTCCTTATCATACTATATTATTCTGATAACGTGGAAGTTTGCTAGTTAAAGATGCTTTAAAAAAGTAGTTTGCTATTCATTTGTTTTAATAGAGTTTTCACTTCTTCATCTAAAAGTTCTAAATATGTTGGAAAACAATCGAGTATCATAACATCCATAAATATTTTGTTTCTTAAGAACAACTCATATAGCTACTAGCTAGTTAATTTAAATAAAAAAATTATTGACATAACTCTTAGATATTATAAAAGCTACAGTCCAGAGCGATTGAAGAGAAGCTATAAGAAAGTTTGATGTCACAAAAAATAAATATTTGTTCATATAAATTCGACCATCAGGTGTTGTAACATGAGTCGACTTCATTACATTTTACGTGACACTTTCAATGAGATTCAGCAAAAACTCTTCAAAAGTATCACAAGTGGCAAGCGTGGTGAGGGACGCAAACCCGAAACGTTTCTCACCACGAAAGGTGGTATGAAAGGCCCGTTCAATGCATGGTTCTTCAGTCCCGTGTTTGGCGAAGCTGTTCAGCGTCTGGGTGAGGTGATCCGTTTTGAAAACTCTATTCCTCCTCAACTTCGAGAGTTGGCGATCTTAGTGGTTGCAGCAAAGTGGCAAGCCCACTATGAGTGGTGGGCTCACGAAAAAATAGCGATAAAAGAAGGACTGGATCAAAAAGTAATCACGAGTCTGAAAATGGGGGTCATACCAGATTTCACACAGTCCTCAGAGGCTGTGGTCTATAACTTTGCCCGAGAATTAATCGACCAAAGGAGGGTATCCGATCAGCACTACGCAAAAGCGGTTGAACTGCTAGGTGAAGCAGGCGTCGTGGAGTTAGTGACCCTACTCGGATACTACACCTTGGTTTCGATGTCGATTAACGTATTCGAGGTATCTGTACCCGAAACTGAATTAGCTTGCTAGTTTCATGAAATATGATGATTTAGTTTTTTCCATCCTTACCTTTTTGTGGTGTTTTTTCAACTTTTTTTTAGGTTTGTGATCTGTTCCTTTGTAGAGTATTGAACTGGCTAGTCTGCACCAATCAGAAGTAGGCCACATAGAGGTCCTCAAGGAATTTCTCGGTCTAGACGAAGGGGAGGTACTAAGACAAAAAGATATCATCTGATGAAGGGTAGATTTCTATTAATAAGATGGTGCCTATTACATCGTGATTATCTCTTATTTCCCAGAGCTATATATTGGAGGAATCAAATAAATTGGCAATGGATAAGCTGATTATCACTGCAGCAATTACTGGTAGCCGAATTCCACGTTCTAGGACACCTTACATTCCTATCACTCCCGAGGAGATCATGTGCTCCGCAGTAGAATGCTGGAAGGCGGGTGCCTCTATCGTGCATATCCATGTTCGGAACCCCAAGACAGGTATTGGGACTCAGGACATGGATCTCTTTCGGCAGGTCATAGAGCCTTTGCGTGAGAAAACGAACCTCATACTCTGCCTAACCACCAGTGGTATTCCAGGCTATAATCTTCCTACAAAGGAACGCTTACAAGTTCTCAACTTTAAACCTGAACTAGCCTCCTTAGACGCGGGCTCCATCAACCTTGGAGACTCTATCTTCGTCAACACTCCAGAATTCCTCGAGGAGGCTGCCCAAAGGATGAGGGAAAAAAGCGTAAAACCTGAATTGGAAATATTCGACGTTGGAATGATCGTAACTTGCCTCCGAATGAGGGAACGGGGTTTCTTCGATGATCCTCTCCACTTCCAGTTCGTCCTTGGTACCCCTTGGGGGAGCCCTGGTACCCCCCGGTCCCTTTTCCATATGTGCGAGATGATTCCTGAAGACGCTACTTGGTCAGTTATCGGTGTAGGGAGGGCGCATCTACCTATGTCGATGATGGCCCTTTGTATGGGTGGTCACATTCGGGTTGGTATGGAAGACAACATCTACTACAGACGGGACCAATTGGTGAGGAAGAATGCCCAGTTTGTAGAGCGCATCGTTCGCATCGCTGGGGAGTACGGTAGAGAAATTGCTTCACCCGACGAGGCTAGAGAGATTCTGAGTTTGTGAAAGAACTAACAATAAGGCTAGATAGCTATTGTCTTAATTGGGGAATGCATCTGCCAAAAAAAAACGCCAAGAGAAGAAAAGCATCACTTTATAGAGCGAG
>JAZFSF010000261.1:0-4569 GCA_036446055.1 Bathyarchaeia archaeon
TTGCTTTTTACGGCAACAGCTTGGGCTAATGAATTCTTTGAATCAACGGTAATCACTTTACCATTCAACAAAACTAGATCAGCAAATAATCCTTCAGACGGGTTTTTTGATGCCATTTTTTTAGACACCTTACCTATTAAACCTAAAAAAAGGTGGGAAGACGCTTAAATATAGTTACTGGAAATCCAAAATCCAATGATAAAAGAGGCTTATTTATCTTGAGACATACGCGTCTATACCCGTGAAAAGATAACAAGCAGGTTCTCAACATATCGAAAAATCGACTAAACGAGTTAATATTTAACGCTCCGTCGAACAAAAATATTCTACAACATCGTATGCTTCGTAGCTAGCTCAAGGACTTTTTTGATGATAGGTGGTTATGTTGCATCATTTTAGCGTGAAGAAGGGTGAGTGGATGGCAGCTCCACTCGTAGAGCTATAAATATTTTAGCTAAAGCTAGCTACTTTACAGAACTTATCCTCTTCTCCATTAACTACCAGTTAGTGAATGCACCATCTTCGCGTCGAAGAAGTGGAGGCCAGCCAGTCGGGTTCACTCGTCTTTTTTCGGCAAGTTCTTCGTCAAAGTCTACGCCCAAACCAGGGATATTAGGAGCGTATGCGAAGCCTTCTTCCCATTTGATTTGTTTTGGGAACAAGTCTTTTGCAAAACTTCCTGGGCGCCGAGGCATCTCTTGCACCCCTACATTAGTGGATGCCATACAGAGAGCGACGCAGGCTGCCGCGGCAACGGGTCCAAGCGGGTTATGGGGAGCGATATCGATGTAGTGAGTCTCACACCAATGCGTGATTTTCAAGGCTTCGGTCAAACCGCCCCCGATACAGAGATCAATGCGAGCATAGCTTATCAGTTCCTCCTCGATTACTTCGCGGAAGTCCCATTTTGATGCCCACTGCTCACCAGCAGCTATGGGAAGGGACACATGCCGTGCAAGAGTGCGATAACTGCTTGGGTTTTCGGAACGTAATGGATCCTCTATGAAAAAGGGTCTGTATGGTTCAAGTGTTTTACACAGAGCGATGGCATGTGCTGTGTCAAGTCGTGTATGTACATCGAAGCAAATCTCAATATCTGGGCCAACGGCATCTCTTACTAAAGCCATCTGTTTCTCAGCCATTCGAATAGATTTGACGGGTTCAAGCTGTCTATTTGTACTTTTGTTTCCGAGGTTTTCACTCGTAATAGGCTGACCCCAACGTACGAATTTCCATCCTTCTTTTACTGCACGTACACAGTTCTCAACTAACTCTTCATTTGTTCTTCCTTGAGTGTGAGGGTAGCATATCACCTTGTCGCGAACAGGGCCTCCGAGGAGCTTGTAGACTGGTAGACCAAGGGCTTTGCCTTTGATGTCCCATAATGCGATGTCTATTGCGCTAATGGCGCAGGTATAAACTTTGTCAGCTGGAAAAAAGCTTCCTCTGAACATGTGTTGCCAAAGGCGTTCTGTGGAAAACGGGTCTTGCCCTATGACGATTTCAGACAGATGTTCTATGGCTTTCTCTATTGCAGCACCCCACCAGCGGATGCCCACTTCTCCGAGTCCATATATGCCTTCGTCTGTTTCTACTTTCACTATGAAGTAGGATCTTCCATCTGAATCTGCGACATTATAATTTTTTATTCCTGTAATCTTCATGATGCTCACTCTTCACTCCAAATGTACTATAAACAATCATCGGCTTTGAAAATATAAAACTTTTTTTACATCTATTAATTAGCTGATTTTGGTCAGCGGCTCATCCCCATCTTGTTGAAGGTATAAGGCATTTTATCCATCTTATGAAAAAGTTGGATGTTAATGAAGGGGAAATAGATGTCATGACTAAAGAGACTCTGGTGAGAATTTTTGGACGTAAACATTTTTTTAATTTATTGTGGAATAATCTAAACTCTTCACAGAATGAAAAATATCAATAGGAAAATTTGATTGCGTAGACAAAAAAGGAGTAGTATAGACGGTACCCTATAGTTGATAGATAGAAAAAAAAGTGGGAGAAAAATTAGTTCCTTGTTAACTAATCCATCGTCCCAAGATGGGGTATTGGATGCATATCATCTCTAAGAGTGCTGGTTTTCCAGAGTCGGTTGCCTTTACGGCGCGTTTGAATGCTGGGATGATTTCGTCAGGTTTTTCAACCCGTTCATTATAGATGCCTGATCCTTCAGCGATTTTAGCTGAGCTAAAGATGGAAGAGGGTGAAACTGCACATGTGCTTGGATGACCTCCTGACCCCCAAAAGCCAGGGCCATAGCCGCTGAATCCTCCATTGTTGATGTGAACGGTTATTATCGGGATTTTCTCTCTGAGACCTACCTCGAGATTACCTGCGAAGTAGCCGAAGCCAGCATCCCCACAGAAGTTTACCACTGTTCGATGTGGATGAGCAAGCTTTGCTCCAAGGGCGGCACCTAAACCAAATCCAAGGGTTGAAACATTGCCCCAACCCACATACCCGTGTGGTACAGTTGCTTCCCAGATTGTGCTAAGCTGGTCACGTGTATTTCCGGAGTCATGGGTGATGATGGAGTTGTCTATGTCAATTGTATGCATGATATCCCAATAAACTCTATATGGGTTCATGGGTGCGTCGTTTGAGGTCAAAGCTTCCTTATACTTCTGAAACTTCTCGTCCTTTCGGCTTTGGATCTTCTTCAGTAGGTTCTCGTTTTTCTGTCGTCCTTCTGATCCTACCTGTTTCTTGACTTCAGCGATGAGTTGTTTAAGTACAAGTTTGGCGTCACCAAGTATTACCTGGTCTGCTCTATAGTTTTTGTTGATATCGTACTCGTCAATGGATGTTTGCAGAATTGTTTTCTTGCGTGCAGCGGGTACAACATGTGAAAAGCGACCCTTGTTAAGGCTTGACCCAATTGCGAAGACTAGATCTGCTCCCTCAAGAAAAGGCGTCACAGATATACCTCTCACTCCTATGTATAGAGGATGCGTCTCAGGGAACACGCTTTTTCCCAACAACGTTGCCATAACGGGAATTTGAACGAGTTCAACGAACTGTTTGAGTTCTTCACAAGCATCTGCATTGAATACGCCTTGGCCAGCGTAGATAAGAGGATTCTTTGCTGCTAACAGAGCTTTGACAGTGGCTTCAACATCCCTTTGATCTCCAGCGGACTTCCAACCTTTTACCGGCGTATACGTGTTAATTGTCTCATCGTACTCTTCATTTACAACGTCCCTTGGAATTTGAATGACTATGGGCGCTGGATGTCCCGTTCTCAAGTATGTGAAAGCGCGTCGCATATACTCAGGAACACGCGCAGCTCTATTGATGTATGCCGTCCACTTAGTTACAGATTCCATGCCCCTTTGCGGATCGTAACGACTTAATTGCCAGTTATTAGCATTCACTCCTCCTGTAATGCAGAGCATGGGAGATGAGTCCTCGAAGGCTTGGGCGAGAGCTCCATATGCATACTGAATCCCAGCAGCGTTTATTCCACCCATACACGTGGCAACACCAAATCGTTTCCCGTCAGAGACGCGAGAGTAACTATCGGCAATTGCAACTGCTGTCCTCTCTTCCCTTGCTAAAATGTGTCTCACGCCTTCCTCTGCTAAAACCTCGTTTACTGTTGAAGCGGGAAACGTTGCTACCCAGTTTATTCCCTCTGCTTTAAGGCATCTAACTAGTCCTACTCCACCTTTCAACCAAATTCACCTACATTTTTAATACAAAAATACTATCTCTATATATTTAACTCTTAGCCAGCTAACTACTAAGGATAGCTAGTCTGCTTATAACCTGATTAAGTAATGTTTTGTTTCACAAGCGTAGTCGTCGTTTTGTTCGTTATTAATTTTCGAAATAGTATAATTCTCTCTAATATAGATGGTTAGCTAAGCCATTCTTACGATTTGAAGACGGAGCTCGATTGAAAAATCATCCTATTTTTAGGAGTACTTCTTGAATTAACCAGTCAGCATTGAAACCATAAGAATAGAGGCCATCACTAACAATATGATGTGTGATATACGCTGTTCCTAGAGCCATATTTACGATAAAAAAGAAAAAAGTAGCCGTTACACGTCCATCTCTTTATTCACATCGATACCTATCTCATTACCGACCTCAACGAAGCGTTTCCAGAATAATTCGTCTACAGGAATTCCCTCCTTGACCCTGCGTTCCCTCACTGACCACTCTCTATCAAAGGGCATCTGTACTTTCCTTCCAGGCAACGGTGGACAAGACTTTATGTACCTGATTAAGGCATCCGTTCGTTTCTTATAGTCCTGTAAAGGCATGAATCCGGCTGGGTCAAGAGCCATGAATGTATGGGCGTGAGTTATTCCTTGGCTTCTCTCATTTTCGATTTCAATCCCAGGTATAAAGTCTGGGAGGGCTTGAATGATTATACTTAAGCCATACCCCTTATACGCTCCAAAGGGAGTTAAGAGCCCTCCTTGTAGTGTATAGTCATCAGGGTCGGTTGTAGAGTTTCCATTCTTATCAAGCAACCATCCCTCGGGAACTTTCTCTCCTCTTGCACCCATTACAGCTATGTGTCCCGCAGCAGCTATA
>JAZFSF010000262.1:0-11213 GCA_036446055.1 Bathyarchaeia archaeon
CATTTTTCGAGAAGCGTTAAAACAACCATTAAGATGTGGCTCCAATTAAAGCAGCAAGTTCATTATGTAATTTTTTGAAACGGTTTATTGCTGGAGACCCCAGTACCCGGCCTAATTTCATCGAAAAAGAGGTTAACGCCTCTTCAAAGCCCAATTCTTGATGTCCCTCAATCAACTTATCGGAATAAGAGATTATTTTTTCCTCAAGGCTTCGAGGGAGAAAGCTCCGTTTAGGGAGCCCCAGCCGAGCTGCTTCCGCCGCAGTCATTCCGGAGCCGATATGTCTCTCTATGATGCGGATAATGGGTTCAGGAAGACTGAATGAACGGGCGATATCTGCTCCCTTAATCGCGTGGTCTAATTCATGGGTTCTTGCTCGACCGATATCATGAAGGAGTGCTCCAATACGGACTAAGTCTACATCTACAGTAATCCCGTTTCCAGCTATTTTTCGGGCTGTTCTAGTAGCGAGATCTGCAACTGCTTTACAGTGTCTTATTACTTTAGGTGAGCACCCTGCTTTCGTCAGGAGGTTTATCGCTTCTTTTTCTGAAGGACTTTTAGACAAGATGAGTCGCCCACAGGAGTTAATGTCGCTCATTCGGTCATTTCTTTCACTAATTGACTGATTTCATTCTCCAAAGCGACACGTATTTTTTGGTTATCGAAATATTGAAGAAGCTTGTCACAAGTTGGACATTTAAAAACGTATTCCATAGCGTCTTCAAAAGTGAGCCTTTCACACTCCGGTGTATAGCAGAAGTAAAAGTCATGACCCTGTTCGTAATCTAAACGCATTTGAAGAATCCTGATAATTCTTTTCTTTTGATTTTTTATGAATCCTTCAATCTGATCCAGTTGAAGACTCCATCTAAAAATGAACCAACCTGTGGTTTCATCTCGCACTCCGTCGCATTGGACGATGGAGTGATTGTAAAGTTTGAAAAGGATCCTTCTTACATCGTTCAATTTAAATTCGGTTTCAGAGTTTTCAGCGATGTCAGTCAGAATCACGTCATCTGTGGCTTCCTTAAACTTCTTTAAGGACATGACTATTTGAACCGCTTCTTCGCCGCTGATGACCTTTGCTACTTTCATCAGAACGTCGTCATCTACAAATATACTCACATTACCAGTCTCACAAATTTAAAATTAATAAAGGAGTGAAGAGAAACTTAAGCTTTGTTAAAGCATCGGATGTATTAAATTGAAAATTGTAGTTTTAAGGTTAAGCCATAGATATATTCGAGATGACAGAGCCACGTCACACCTGTTCTTGGCTGCAAGAGCCTTTGGAGCCGACGGAGTGATTTATACAGGTCAAAGGGATAAGAAAATTGAAGCCACCATTCAAGAGATTACTGAAACTTGGGGGGGTATCTTTGATGTGAAGTATAGAAAGAATGGAGCTGAAGTGTTGAAGGAGTGGAAGAGGAACGGTGGAGTCGTAATCCATCTGTCTATGTACGGACTCTCAATTCAGAACGTGGTGAAAGATATTCGGATATCTTCTGCAGACAAACTCATTGTGGCTGGTGGAGCGAAGGTTCCCAAATATGTGTATGAAGAGGCAGATTGGAATGTGGCTGTGACGTCTCAACCACACTCCGAGATCAGTGCCGTAAGCATTTTCCTCCACGAACTTTTAGAGGGAAGAGAATTGTCAAAATCTTTTAAAAACGCGGAGTTAGTTATCGTACCCCAAGTAAGGGGTAAGAAAGTCGTGAGAGAATCAGGTAGAGGATACGGTCTGTAGACCCGTAACGACATTTCCATTAAGACGCTTTACTTTCCTTTCAACGCCTTCAACGAGCCAACGGAAGGCTGTTAGCTTGATTATGACTTCCTCATTTTTGTAGACAGTTTTGATAGAATTAACTTTACTGTGGAGTTCGGATATGAAGGAAAGAGATTCTTTAGTTAACGGAAGGCTGACAATGATAGTTAAGACATCTCCAACTTTCTTGGAAATTTTATGTTTCAACTCTTCGAGGTTTATGCCTTTAATTGCTGAAATGAGGATGGGGTTTGGTGCGAGTTCCATAATATTGTTGAGGCGCTCATCTAACTCATTTTGTGTCAATAAATCGATTTTATTTAAAGCCGTTACTATGGGAATACCTCCAGCTCCAATTTCATTAAGTATTTCTAGGCTGCAGGAGAGTTTTCTCTTGATTTTGTCCAAGGATTCATGGAAGTCAACGAGGAGGATTATGGCGTCAGACAAAATAGTTTCCTCTAAGGTGGAGTGAAAAGCCTCTATCAGGGCTAGAGGAAGTCTATCGATGAAGCCAACAGTGTCAGTGATCAGCATACGCCCAACGTTGAGGTCAATGGACCTTGTTGTTGTGGTAAGAGTCGTGAAAATCCCGAGATTCACGGATTTATTTGCGCCTGTCAGAATGTTAAAGAGAGTTGTCTTACCCGCGCTTGTGTATCCAGCTAACGAAATAAGGGGAAAACCCGAATTGGTCCGTCGAACCCGATGTAAACTCCTTTGTGTACGAATTTGCTTCAGTTCTCGTCTAATGGTGTGAATTTGTCGTTTAATCTCATCGTAATAAACGTCGACGCCATGTGTTCCAAGGCCTAAATAACCAGGTCGCTCACCCATTCTTGTAAGCCTAACCATCTCTCGCGCTCGTGGAAGTTGATGTCGAAGTCTTGCAAGACGAATTTGTTGGCGTGCTTCTTTAGTCGAGGCGCGTTTGGAAAAGATTTCTAGAATCAATTGAAAGCGGTCTATGACTTCGACTTCCACAACTTTAGCAAGGTTAGACGATTGAATTGGCTTCAGCTCGTTGTCGAAGATGACTCGTTCAGCATTTACCTCCTTAACCAGCTCCGCTAGTTCCACCGCTTTTCCCCGTCCGATTTGAAATCCACCGTCCTGCGGTCGCATCTGCTCCATTTGTCCCGCAATGGTGTAGCCAGCAGCTTCAGCCAAGCTCTTCAATTCAGCGATATTTGAGCGTTCATAATTTTTACGTCGCTGAACGAGTATTGCCTTAATGGTCTTTATTCCTCCACGTCAGGATTCATCGCTTTTTTGCACAATCACGACGTCGCCCAAGGTAAGGGTGGTAGGCTTATGTGTTAACACTTCTTCTTCAACTTGAGCCGTGGTCGGGGACTCGAGAATTGTAATTTTCAGATTGCTCTCCAGTTTTTTAGCTAAGGCTAGTTCGGGAGTCATCTTCTCCATTTCTAATTTTTGAAGAAGAGAAATTTTTACACCAATTTTTCTACTCAGTTCCTTATGGGTTAAACCAAATTTTTCCCTGCCCCGCCTAATCCTTTTACCATAGCCTTTAACGATAACAGAGTTATCAAGCATAAATCTTTGTTGAGAGGACCTAGGTCTCATTCGTGGTCTAACAGGTATCACCTTTTTTGGTGAAATTGGTGACACTGGTGACATCTTTAGTATTTTAGGTTTGTAACTTGTGCGAGATGAGTTTGATTTGGAGCATTCTGAGCAGACTAAAAGTTTTGCGCTATCAATGTCGACCGAGTAGCCTCGTCCAAAAATCTGGTTTCCACAGACTTCACAATCCATATCGGAATTCCCTCATTTGAGATTCCTTTAAATGATAAAGGGGGGCAATTAGTACTTGAAGGTTTCTAATGGGGAAGTCGATGCTTGGAAAACAGAAGGCTGTATTTACGAAAGATCAGGTCGATAGCAAATTATCAGTTTGAATCCGATGTGGGTCACATTTTGTTCCCTGAAGAGGTGAAACTGACCCATTCTAGGAGAACGGGCAAGATTAAGCATATCTCCCTTGAAGGGCGATTGCTGGCGACGCTTAGGCCCCGCGACAGTTTGTTTTCACTGACAATTCACGGAGCTAAGAGGCTTAAGACTGCTCTGAAACCATTGCAGAGAAGGGTCGTTGCTAGGAAAGATATAGAAGAATTTATCAAGAATGGTCGAAACCTTTTCGCTCGCCACGTGGTTAGAGTAGACAAAGAAATCAGGCCAGGAAGTGAAGTGGTTGTCACGAATGAGGATGATGATCTTTTAGCTGTTGGAAAAGCCTTATTGAGCGGTATGGAGATGTTAGCATTTAAAAGGGGGATTGCGGTCAAAGTTAGGCGAGGAGCAGAAGAGGTGAAGGATTGATGAGAAAGATAAGTTCTCGCCAGGCAAGAAGACTTATGAGCCAGATGGGAATGCAAGTCGAAGAAATCCGAGATACAAGGCAGGTCATAATAAAAACCTCGAATAAGGAAATCGTCATCGACAACCCAGAGGTCAGTGTTACTCACATGCAAGGACAGGATGTCTATCAAATCATGGGCGGAATCGTCACAGAAAGAGCAGTTCAAGAAAGTGTCGAAAAGCAGCCGCTTGTGATTCCCGAAGAAGACGTGCATCTGGTGGCTCAACAGGCGGGGATAGATGTGGAAACAGCGAGGAAAGCACTAGAGGCGACGGAAGGAGATTTAGCCCAAGCCATTTTAAACCTATCACAGACCAGATGAGGAGAGATCGTTCTTGATGTGTGACTTCTTGATTTAACGTATAATGTCTTCTCTCTTCAAGAAGCCTCTTGTAAAAGGTAAAAGGTTTTCCACCATATGACCTCGATGCGGAATGATTTATCCGCCGGAAGAGGTTACGAAAACCGATGAGAGATTTGGGGCGAGGTTGTGAATCGGACAAAGGTTATCTTTTTTTTCGGTTGGAGGATCCTTTATTTAGGTCAGGCAGATTTGATTTCGTCGATTCTTCAATGAGGGATTCAATATTCTTTTTGAGAATCACGACATCGCCGATCTTGGCAATTTGATTCCATTCAATGGGCAGTTCCATCACCATGTCTCTTCGTTCAATAACTTTGGTGGGTATATCAATTTTTTTTCTTCTCGCCCAAGTGAGTAAATCGGCTTCGGTTGCATCCTTCAAACCAAGGTCATCCTTGACTTGATCGAAGAGCTTTTGGATGCTGGTATAGGTGGTTGGGACAAGAGCCCTCTTCAAGGCTTCAGGATCTATCTGTTCCATCCGTATCACTCGTTCAAGGTTTATCAAGAGCCCAGGAGGGTACCCGACCAATAACTTGACCGCGGATCCTACGATTTTTGCTTCGGAGTCGAGAACGATTCTACCAACCAGGTCTTCCGTGCTTTTAAAGCCAATTTCGTCACTGGAGACGATATTCCGGTTCCTTGCCTCCACTGCCTCATTAAGAAGAACGCATTTCCCTACATCGGAAAAAGCGATTTTATCAACATAAGACCAATCTATAGAGCCCTTTTCCGTTTTCATTTTAAGCTCTTGAGTTTGGTATGGGATCTCTATATTTTCAGCCTTGGCGTAGTCAACTAGGTTCTCTAAAGTCACGGGTTCGCTGAGGGGCAGGTTTAATTTGTCTTTAATCTGGTCATAGAGAACTTCGAGTCCCGACTTATGATTGGAAGAAAACGAAAATCGGGAACGGGGTTTTTCCGGAGGAAGTTGTTCCAAGAGTCTTTGAACTAATTCTTCATCATTAAGCGTTTGTACACTCTGAGTATCATACTCGTAGAGGTTAATTATGATGTGGTCTGGTTCGACGCGGAAATTGGCGACGTAGCCGCAGATGTACCCTTCTTTGTCTACGACTAGTCCGTCTACGAGGTCTTCCTCTTTATACGTATCCATACTCAAGCTATCTGTTACCCCACTACGTCACTTTATTAATTGAATTTATCTTTTTCATATATGACTTATGGATATAGAATATAGATAAATAGTGGGTGGTTGTTTATCTGCTACTCGATAGCGCCGAGAACAAGGGAGAGTAAACCCATTCTAGTTACTAATCCATACCAGGTTTCTTTGAAGTATCGAGCGTATGGCGTATAATCCACTTCGGATGTCACTTCGTCTACCCTAGGTAGTGGATGAAGGACGATTAAGTTGTTCTTAGCGTTTTTGAGAGTTTCCGGGCTTATTCTGTAGACACCCTTAATCTTTTGGTATTCTTCTAGGTCGGGAAAACGCTCCTTCTGGATTCTGGTGACATACAAAACGTCGACTTTAGGTATGACGTCTCCGACCTCATTTGTTTCAATGACCTTTATCTCATTGCTGACGTCGTTTAAAATTTCCCGTCGCATCCCTAGGGTCTTTGGGGAAACCAAGTAAAGCGTCGTGTCGTAGAGGGAGAGGGCGTAAGCCAGCGAATGGACGGTGCGACCATACCTCAAGTCTCCCACTAACGCCACTGACAAGCCATCTATAGTTCCCAACTCCCGTTTCATTGTGTACAGATCCAGCATAGCTTGAGTGGGATGTTCTCCACTACCCGAACCAGCGTTTATTACAGGAACGACGGCGACTTCAGAGGCTAATCTCGCCGCTCCTTCCAGAAAATGTCGCAAAACGATGACGTCTGAGTAGTTTTCTATGACTCTGATGGTGTCAACCAGGTTTTCCCCCTTCTCCACAGAACTCACGCGGGCCTCGGGAATGCTGATATAGTTGCCACCAAGTTTGAGTATCGCTGATTCAAAGCTCAAACGGGTTCTCGTACTAGGTTCAAAGAAAATGTTGGAAAGAACCTTTCCATCAAGCATCTTCGAACCGCCCATAGCCAATGGCTCCATGAGTCGCGCAACATTGAAGACGTGTTCAACATCGTCCCTACTGAAGTCTCTCATGGAGATTATATCTCTTCCCTTAAAACTCATTTTCTCCCAGCTCCATCTCGTTTTATGCGTCTGTTCAAGGTTTCTCCAGTACCTTTAAGAAGACTTTAACAGAATATATGTTTACTGAAGGATTATATAAAGGGTGAATTATTTGGCTTTTGAAGAAGAGCTCCATGTCAAGAAGATTCGAGAAGGCACCGTTATAGATCACATCACCGCAGGAAATGCTCTATCAGTCCTCAAGATTTTAGGATTAACGGGTTCAGGGAACAACGTAGTCAGCATCGTCATGAATGTGCCAAGTCAAAATTTACAGGCGAAGGACATCGTTAAGATCGAGGGACGGGAATTAAGTCCTGATGAGATTGATAGAATTTCCCTCATCTCCCCTAAAGCCACCATCAACATCATAAGAAATTACAAGGTTGTGGAGAAACAGAAGACGAAGATGCCTAACGTCATCAGAGGAAGCGTAATGTGTGCTAATCTTTCATGTATTTCTAACAGTAAGGAGCCCTTGACACAAATATTTATTGTGGAAAACGAGGAGCCACTGAAAATGCGATGTCATTACTGTAATAGGATTATGAGTGAGAAAGATGTCATCGGACAATTTTAAAGCCCATTCAATTAAGATGGCTAAATAACTACGTGTTCGGGTCATTGAAAAAATATCCCAACTCAACTCCCTTTTTTTGGAAGGGAGCCGATTCCAGTTAAATCTAAACGTCTTTTAAAAGGAGTGAGACAAGGTCATATTTAATCTTCACAGAATCGCTACGCTACAGCTCCATGAACAAGGGAAAAGTTAATTATTTTAAAGACCCATCCTTAGACTACGGTTGATGATTGATGTGTGAATTTACGGTTTTTCTTGAGGGGGAAAAAGTGTTTGAGGACGCCGTTTTTTGTAGAGTTGAGGCAGAAGAGATTCTTCTTAAGGACATCCTGGGTCAGTCGAAGAGGTTATCGAAGTGCCACATCGTTGAGGTTAACGTTGTTGCGGAGAAAATTGTTCTAGAAAAGAATTAACCTGTCTTCTACAGGGCTGATGAAGCTGATTCCGCGAAAAAATGTATGATTTCTGATTCTCTGTTTAGCTTCTCTATTTGGTTGATAGAGATAAAAACGGAGAAGAAGATGGATGTGAAATAAGAGCATCGAAGCGTCCAGATGTCATATAAAACGGTATTATCGATTTGAACCGGTTATTCACGCAAATTTTGAGTTTTCTTCGAGCCTACAATAAATGTTGGCAGCAATAAATAGGAAAGAGACCTCAAAAGCGCGAGTGTCCCCACATGACTTGGCCAAGGCCATCTAATTCAATAGTAGCTGGTAGGAAGTTGGTGTTCGAAAACTCGGGAATTTTAGGTCTTCACCTGAAATGTTATCTCATTTGAGTGCTTAGAGAACGATTTTGCTCATTACCAAAGCCTAGTCTCATCGCGTTTAATAGTATAAACTTATAGGGCATATAAGATAATAATCTTCAATGTTTCAGTGGTTTTGGTGTGAAATGTCTTGATCATTGTTTGTACGGGTATAAGTGGTAGTGGACGGCGACATGCAATTGTGTCCATGGAGGATTTGGCTCGGAAGAAAGGATTTGATCTTCAAATCAAGAATGTAGGTCAGATGATGTACCAGAAGGCGAAAGAAGGGGGCTTTCCAATCGAGGAAGGAAAAATATTAGATCTCCCCCAGTTTACATTGCGATCTTTGCGGTGGTCGGTGTTTGAGGACATCTTGCGGACAATTGATGACGCAGAACACACGATAATTGAGACTCATGCCTGTTTCCGATGGAAGAAATATATTTTCGACGGCTTTGATTATTCCTATCTCTCCAAGCTGAATCCTGATATCTACTTCAACGTAATGGATACGATTTTTTCAATCAAGGGTAGACTCGAATTACAAAAGGGTTGGCGAGGAAAACACAGCATCTTAGAACTCCTGATTTGGCGAGATGAGGATATGGCGTTAACGAGGACTTTTGCTGAGGTCCAGAATAAGGACTTTTACCTCCTCTTCTATTCAGATCCCCCGGAATCCATGTTCCGAATCGCCTTCGAACGAGACATTAAAAAAGCATATTTGAGTTATCCCATCTCCTTTGCCACCCCTGAGCAGGTGAAAGAAGTAGAAGCCTTCAGGGACGAGTTGAGGAAGGAAATCGTAATCTTTGATCCCCTAAGCATCCGAGACATTAGCTGGCAATCTGCTGCTCAAGCCATGGAAAAGCAAGGGAAAAGCGAGATAGCGATCCCGTTTAATGTGGATGGAAGGGACGAACACGTTCAAATCTCGATCAAGGAGATGCATGAAGCTCGGGACTTCCTGAAAGATCAAACGGTGAACACCGATTTCAAGTTGATTGATCAAAGCGACTTCATTATTGTCGATTATTATGATCCTAGTATTCATTCACCGGGAGTGAATAGTGAGATGCAGTACGCCCACGATAACGGTAAGGACGTGTATCTTTATTGGCCCGAATCAAAGATGAGTCCCTTCCTCGAGAGAAATATCACCCGACACTTTACAACGCAGGAAGACTTGATTGAGTTTATAAAAACTACAAGTCTCGGAGAGACCTGAAGGGAAACCGGAATAAGAAGCAGAGGATTCTTCGACGCTACGTTTTCCAAGGCTCTTTGATTCTTCCCCTTATCAGCGGGATATTCGGAGTAGATGTATGGAGAGTGAACTGCGTTCATAATAAGCTGTCTAACTCACCAGAATTTCCCTCAACTAACGTTATTGGGAAAAAAGGCGGATAGATAGGGCAAATATTACGTTGTGGAAACGCAAACTTTTGTATTTCTCCAAGTCTATTGATAAATCACAATTGATTGGATAGAATAAGGAATCTCCGAACAAGTAATTCAGTTTAGCGTCGAAAATGGATAAAGTCTATATTGACCGCAGGTACTCTGGGAAGAACAAGGGATGAACGTTAGGAAAGAAGTATCAAGTCGGATGTGAATAGAGTTTGACGAAGAAGTGGCTCAGGGAAAGGAAGTATGACACGTACCACCTCCGTGCAAAAAAAGACGGCTTCAGGAGCCGGGCTATCTACAAGCTCTTCCAAATCTCAAAACCTCTTGACCTCATTAAGACTGGGGACATAGTAGTGGATTTTGGTTCTTTTCCCGGAGGATGGATTCAAGGGGCAAGAATATTGGTCGGTGAGGAGGGGTTTGTCATGGGCGTCGACCTGAAACCCATCGAAGCGTTTTCGTGGTCAAATGTGAAGGTCCTCTTGGGCGATATAACCCGTTTAGAAGAGAGTGATATTCGAAAAGAGCTTCCAAGAAAGGCAGACGTAGTCATATCCGATGTCTCCCCCAACCTCTCAGGTATCTGGGAAGTTGATCACGCCAGACAAATGGAGTTGGCAAGAAAATCCGTGGAGCTAGCGCGAGTTCTTCTTCGCAGAGGAGGAAATCTCATCATAAAAGCCTTTCAGGGCGAATCTTTCAAGGAATTGTTAGAGGAGGTGAAATCCAGATTTCGCTCTGTGAAGATCGTCAAGCCAAAGGCAACTAGAAAGAGAAGCGCGGAAGTCTACATCGTTGCACGAGGATTCAACTTAAAAGGTAGGAGATAGCTTCTCTCGAGAAGTATTGACCTGAGCATTATTCGGCGTTCATCGAGGTTAGACATATCATCGCAGCTTTTGTGCCCTAGAGGATCTACAGAAAGGTAACAAATCCGTGTCAAAGGGCACACAGACGAAAGCACTTAAGTTCCTTATGAGGGACAGCTCCCAGACATGGTTCTCAAGCCACAGCTTTCAGTCGAGATTTTGATTGGAGTAAACGCTCATAGAGCATCCGGTGTTTGGCGTTGTACAATTCAAGGAGTATGGATGGAAAGGTCTTCTGCAAATCGTTTAAGGCGGTCGATTGGTGCGTCTGACCTTATTCCTCTTAGATTGAAGTGAGTTTCCGTCGCGTGATAGCCATGTTCAATAAGTTTCTCGATAAGAGCTGCCTTTGACAAGCCGGGCAAACCAAGATTTTTGCTGATCTTATCTACCACATAATAGGTTGGGGGGCCACTGACTTCCATTAGAATCACGTTTAAAAGCCGTAAAACCCGTCTTCGATCGCCCAGCTCCACAGATCTTGCTTCTTCAAGCATTGCACTACAGAAGTCGCTATCGAAGAGGTTGCCCATCCAGAGAGGCCCGGCCACCGCCATTTTTCCACCGCAAATAGCACACGTGCGATTTGGAAAATTCGATAGGCCTATAGTCCATCTTCTATTCAGACAGTGAAAGCAATGGACTAGGTAGCCCAGCCTTCCAATTGCGTCGTTCGCCTTCCGTGCCCCGTGAAGGATCTGAGCGTACACTCTGATGTAGTGGTCTGAGCTGTGACTGAAGAAGACATTTACTCCAAGGGAGTGTTTGGCAGCTGCGAGAACGAGGGAGTTGAGTAAAAGTCGTACAGCAACTTCGTGGCAATACTCCGTCCGCAAAGGCTTACCAAGATACTTCCTTATGCAAGCTGAAGGTTTAACTCCGCAGAGAGGCGCCATATCGGTTGCAGTTAAAGCGA
>JAZFSF010000263.1:0-4582 GCA_036446055.1 Bathyarchaeia archaeon
CCTGTTAAAGACGAAGCGCCTGTTAAAGACGAAGCGCCTGTTAAAGACGAAGCGCCTGTTAAAGACGAAGCGCCTGTTAAAGACGAAGCGCCTGTTAAAGACGAAGCGCCTGTTAAAGACGAAGAGAAAAGTGACGGAGAGGAATAAAATGAGTGACGCTTATAAAATCGTTGCCAAGATTACGAAGAAGCAAGTTACCGATGGTCTCCTTAAAGACACGAGAATTGATGGACGGGGATTGCTGGAGTATCGCAAGATAACAACCGATATCGGTCTCCTAGAAAAAGCTTCAGGCTCCGCTCTGGTCTCCATTGGACATACCAAGGTCTTGGCTGGTGTGAAGGTTGAGATGGGAACGCCCTACCCTGATAAGCCTGATGCCGGTGTACTAACCGTGAATGTGGAGTTAACTCCACTGGCTTCCCCAAGTTATGAACCTGGTCCACCGAGTGAAGACGCTATCGAGTTGGCCAGGGTTGTGGATCGCGGTATCCGGGAATCACAGGCAGTAGATATGAAGAAACTCTGCATCGTTCCTGGGAAAAAAGTGTTCGTCGTCTTCGTCGACTTGAATGTTTTAAATAACAGCGGAAACCTGTTTGACACGTCAGCGCTGGCCTCTATTCTCGCTTTAATGAACGCACAGATAAAAGAATACACCGTTTCAAAAAGTGGGGAGCTGAAGTATAAGAAAGGCACTAAACATCTACCCATTCAAAACTTCCCCATTGAAGTCACGGTGGCGAAGATCGGAGAAAAGATGCTTGTTGATGTGTCTTTGGAAGAGGAAGCGGTGATTGACGCCCAACTCACGATAGCCCTTGGAAAGGATAATGAGGTCTGTGCTATTCAAAAAAGTTTAATTGGCACCTTCTCTCAAGATGAGGTTCATCAGGCTCTTCAAATCGCTACTGATAAAGCCGAGGAATTACGGGCGAAATTCTTAAGGGGAGTTGAAGGATGGTTAGACGGAAAAGAGTGAATACGGTAGGTAGATTAGGCGTCCGATATGGTAGACGGGTTAGACTGCGAATAGCCGCAGCAGAATCAGGTTTAAGGGTAAGACATATCTGTCAAAACTGTGGCTACAAGGCTGTGAAGCGGGTTAGCGTAGGCATTTGGAACTGTAGAAAATGTAATCGCACTTTTGCGGGAGCCGCCTACCTCCCAACCAGCGAAGTGGGAGAAGCCGTCAAGCGAATCATTAGACGGAATGCGGAGAGCGAAGACCCTCAGTCATGGTATGAGTGAAACAAGGCTCCCGCCTCATTTGTTTTTGGCTTGTTCAGTCTTTAACGCCTTTTTGTAGGAACAGGTTTGTAAGGTCATAGGACAGATCGAAGCAGAGAAAGCCCATGAGATGAAGTACCTGGATCTGTGACATAAGAGTTAACAGACTCATCACCAGTTTCAGGGCGAGTCTGTAACGGAAGAAGAGAACTATCAACCCTCTTTTTTGGCTGAGTTTTTCATGGCCCCATTCATCGATGAATGCGAAGAGCGCTACAACTATCATGAGCCATATGGTTGGCGCCTTTAATTCGAAGAGAAAAGCGAATGCGAAGGTTAAGATCACTCCTAAAACTAGGTTCGGCCTATCCACCTTTCTGGATATGGTCACTCCGATGAAGAGGCCTAGGATGAGTGATGAAGAGAAGACGCTTTCAGACATTAATACTCCAAACACGAGGGATGATGCGACTGCAGAGAGAACGGCGAGGAAGATGTTTTCTCGTTCTCCTAAGAAGTCAGAGGTCTTTAAGGTCACCCCGCTCACGACAAAGGCTACGAGAAATAGTTCGGGTGTAAGCTTCATTCCAGGGTTAATTCCCTTTTTTTGGGTTCTATGATTTTAAGGACGTAGTTGAAGATTGATAGCGCAGTGATTTCGGAGGACGCTGCGTCCGCAATAGGTTTGAGTACACACACTCCCCCAATTCCTTGGTTATAGGCAAGGCCTAAGATCAGGCCCATGGGGCCCACAATTCTGTCTTGACTGAAGATTTTTCCACTGCATTTTTTGATTGTGTTTGAGGCGAGTTGACTCGATGTTGCAGCGATGTAGATGCTGCTATCAGGATTTAATGTATTGAAGCCCCCAAAACTTATGACGTTTGTACAACCCAGCTTCTTAGCGTAGTTGACAATGGCAGTGAAGATCTCGTAGTTGGCGAATGAGCCTTCCGGTAGCAGTTCACTGCTTCCCGTTACGAGGACAAGGTTTGGCTCAATTTGAGAATTGACATGGAATTCACATCTTGGGAGGCTGCAAAGCCCCGTTTCCTCAGCGATGAGGTAATCGGGAAAGTAGGGAGAATAACATTCAGCGAATTTGGTTGGGTTCAGGTGTTCAAAGAGTAACTTGGTCACCATAGCAGTGATTTGGTCTGACTGAGAGACGCCTTGAAGGAGAATTGGCTTTTTTAGCTTCGGCGTGTAGAGTGTTTTAATCCAAGATCTGTCCAAATCGAATCCCTCTCCTTTGTCTTTGAATGCTGAGTCAGGGCCAGGTGACCGTTAATTGTACCGTGGTTTGGTCAGAAAATTTCTGGTCGAGGCCTTCAAGGAAAAAGACTTCCACGAAGATGGTATGTGTCTGGGATCCACCGATGGGTTTACCTCCCTTTGTCACGATTGGGATACTTGTGCTTCCTTGCATATCGAGGGTTCCCTTTGTCGGATACGTTAAGTTGTAGTAGATGTCGTTTTTAGAGATGTCCAGAAGCTGTTCTTTAGTTATCCCATCGTAGAACGATAAGTTTCCACTGAAGATGATGTGAAGTTCAAAGGTTTTTGGTTGGTCTGCCCAATTTTTTAGGACTACTGTGAGCGTGGTGTTCTCGCCAACCATTATGGAGTTGCTGCCTGTGAATTCTGCGGAGGCGATGAAGAGTTCTAATGGCTCCGTTGAAAAAATACCCGAAAAACTGAGCAATATTATCGCTGCAATCGCGGTTACTATGATTATGATTAAGGGCCGCCTCAACAGAAAAGCCATATATTTTCCTCCAAAGACTTCGTCAAACACTTAGACGTATCTACTTTAAAATCATTCCTTCAAACGTACACCTAGACTCCTATTTTTCCTTCAATTTATCCGCGATACTTTTCAATTCGCCACCCTCATAGATCCTGATCTTCGTCTTAAGCCTCACCCGAAGCCCAAGCCTTCTAAAAAACGAGTACAATTGTTCTCCAGTAATCGGTCCTGAAAGCTTTCCAGTCTTGATAAGGGACACCATCGCGTCAGCAAGGCGCACCATGACCTCCGGATACTGGGCTTCTGCCGTATACCAAACCTCCCACGCCCTACCCACAAACCGCTTCTTCAATATCTCTTTGGGCCCCAGCTTCTCCTGGTCCTGTTCCTTCCCCTTCTCCTGTTTCTTCTGTTCCTCTTCCTTCATGGACTCTACTCTTTTGATGAGGAGCTTTCTCCTAATATCGAGGAGCCTCCGCCGCTTCAACAGCTCAATACTTGAATCATCGGGCATTTAAATCATCGTCACATGCTATTCATGAAAGGATTCTCGGATAAGCCTTTCGCTATTTACGTGAGCCGGCAAGGAGTAAATCTTTTAATACCCCTTTTAACACTCTAAGAACCGTCTTTTTCCCTTCCATCCGCAACCTGATTGATGGAGAGAAAGTGAGGACATAGCGGGGTGGGGTAGCCAGGTTAACCCGCAGGGCTCATACGGCCAAAGTCACACAACGACTGTAGGCTTGAGAAACCCTGAAACCGGATGTTCAAATCATCTCCCCGCTACCACATTCATCCCCCGATATAGACTCTGTTTTTGTTAAGTGGTTGAAAGAGGAGCGACATCTCTCTAAAACAACAGTGGAGACGAAACTTAGGAATCTTAGAAGACTGAGAAAGAGAGTAAACATCTGGGATATCGATTCAGTACGAAGGTATATTGCTGGTTCTGAGTGGGGTAACAACTACAAGTCCATCATGGAGTATATGTATCTTGATTGGTGTCGATTCAATGGATTCGATTATAAATTAACCAAGTACCCTAAAGACACTAAGATTCCTTATGTTCCATTAGAGAAAGACATCGACATCCTGATAGCTGGATTCAAGAATTCTAAGTACGCTCCAATGTTACAACTCTTGAAGGAATCTGGATTTAGACCCATTGAAGCGTTTAGATTGACTCCTAATGACTTTGACTTAGAACAAAGGATTTGTACATTAAATAAACCAGCTAAACACAGTCTTCCAAGACAATTCAAGATGACAGATAAACTTGTGGCTATGATGACTCCTCTGATAAAGAAGACATTAAATGATAAGAGGATATGGAATGGTAAACCAAAACACATCAAAAGAAATTTTAACGTTATACGTAAAAATATTGTTGAGAAGTTAGGTAATCCTCGAATAGAGAAAGTATCACTAGGTAGCCTTAGACACTTTGTTGGTACGATGACTTATCATAAAACGAAAGACATCTTCTATACTCAACA
Organism: Bathyarchaeia archaeon; assembly: GCA_036446055.1. Classification (GTDB taxonomy): domain Archaea; phylum Thermoproteota; class Bathyarchaeia; order RBG-16-48-13; genus DAOVBJ01. Next base: position 4,480 of record JAZFSF010000263.1, read on the forward strand.
AGCTCTTGGACATAAAAATATTCAGAATACAATGGTTTATGTTCATATGATTAGTTTTGAGTCTGATGATTGGGTTTGTAAAGTGGCTTCAAGTCTAAAGGAA
>JAZFSF010000264.1:0-5114 GCA_036446055.1 Bathyarchaeia archaeon
GTGATAGCTACGCCAATTTCATAGCCGAGATATTTATTCAAATCATCTCTTCTTAATCCTCCGACTACGATGCCTTTGACGTCGAAGTCGGATGCTTTTTTCAAGATCTCAGCAGTGACTAAAGAGCCTCCTACCAGTATCTTTCCAGCGCACTCTTTCGTTATATGATTCAGAGTCAGGACTTCATCAGGTTCAGCGATAGTCATCAATTCGCCTTGTCGCTCCCCTCCAATGCCGAAGATACCTTGTATGTAGGCTGCATGAGTTTCTATGGTGACTCCTAAGTTTTCTGTGACTTCGATTATTTTTCCGGGAATATAAGAGGTTAAGTGAACGGATATTGGTGGTTCTCTTACTGCGACCATGCCTGTTACTGTTGAGATTAACTCTATTGTGCCGGTATACTTTGAATAGTGTTCAGTGTGGAAAAGACCGAAGAATGATTTCGTCTCGGCCATTAAGTCTCCTTCTTTTATGGAATCGCCCTGCTTGAATTTCATTATCTTTGGCAACTCGTAAGGTTCGCATCCAACAATGTATGATATGGGTCTCATGTGGATATCATTTGGCACAAATGTCTGAGCCACTATTTTTTCTGCTGCAACTGTGTCTCCTACTTTAACGTGAACATCACCGGGAATCGGCAGGATTCTTTTTTTTCGTATCATTGTACTCTTTGTTACAGATAAACCAGGTGTGAAAGCATAGGACATTTACTAAATCAACTCCATGTATTTCTTCAAATTCTTTTCAGGATAAGCTTGCAGGTGTGTTAACCATTTTAGGAGCGCGCGTTTCATGGTTTCCCTATCAGTAGGAGTTACCAAGGGTCTACCTCTAGCATCGATTATAATTCCTACTTCTCCTCCCTCTATCCTTGTCGTTAGTTCGTGGCCGGGTCCAGCTCCCATATCACATTTACTGTGGGGATTTATCTTTGCATCAATAACTTCCCCTACAGCTAACGGTATCCGCATCATATCACCGAAAATGAGGTTTTCAGTTCTGATGTTTCCATCAGGCATATGTAATTCTATGCTTAACATTTCCTCTTCTTCATTTTCTGGTCTTCCTTTTGGTGCAATGCAGGTGCCGAGGCGAATTACTGCATCTTTGTCAAATACTTCGTAGGCTATCTCAGGATGTACGCTTGATAGTACGCCAAGGTGAGGAAACATGAAGACGCTGTCTTGGATTAACCTAGTCACTCCTTCAGGTTGAAACCCATCGATTAACATTAAGGAGCTTTGAACTCTTCTTGGAGCGTGAGATAAGAGGCCTCCCGTCCCACCTAGGAGGTCGATTCTAAGCATATCGATATATGACGCTAAGAGAGATGAATCTCCAAACGTGTCTTCGATGAGTTTTTTTGGAATAGCTCCCCTTAATCCTCTTGCGAGAAACTTATGGTGATTTAAACCTAGCCGTAAAGCCTCTCTTGCCACAGCATGTTCTATGATTAGTTCTTCTAGAGAGTGCGGGATGGTAGTCGGACGAATCATCTTGTTAGCAAGTATATCATCCAGATCAGTCGGATCCATTGGAAAAGGTATCCACCGAAGTATGTTTTCTAAGGTCGCCTCTCTTAAAACGTTGCATATGCTGTAGCTCATTCCAAGGTTGGCACTCACTGTCCTAACGAATTTACCGTCAAATGTCGAGTAGATGTTGGTTGTTGCTCCGCCAAGGCCCACCCCTATCACGTTAATGCGTTCCATCCTCGCAACCGTTTGGAACATGGTTCCTTCTCCTCGGGGCGTGGGCATGATGGGAACATCGGTCCATTTCATTAAGTTATTGTAGCCAGGGGCATGGGACATCACGTGTTCCATGAAGAGTTCCTGAATCGCGTCTCGTGCTGGATCTGTGTTTTCAAGTTCCACTGATGGACGGAGGTTGTCAACAATTTTAAGCGAAAACGAATCTTTTAATGCTTTTTCCACAGGTCTTCTGGCACTCACGTTGCCTGCGAAGATCACTGGTAAGCTGAAAGATTCTCCAAATCTGGCTTGGGGGTTAGAAACTTTCAGGATTTCTGCTGCTTGAACCGTGTCTGAGATGTTTCCTCCATCCGTTCCTCCAGACAATAGGACCATATCTGGCCTCAGATGGCGTGTTCTCTGAATCTTTTTGTATATCGGCTCACCGTCTTCAAGACTCACAGTATCCATGACTATGGCACCGCCTCCCAAAGCTGCACGTTCACAGCTTTCTCCTGTAATGCTTTTTGTGAGGCCGAACACCATCATCTGAAGGCCTCCTCCAGCGCTACTCGTAGTGACGTACAGGTCGACTCCTCGATCTTTTGAGGAATGACGGATTTGTATGCCGTTCTCTGAAAGTATCTTAATGCCCATTAACTCCTCGACTTCTCTGACGGCGTTACGCACGCCCATTGTAACATCTTCGAAAGGAGCTTCAACGGTGGTTGGTGCTTCACCTGTGCATACGAATCGGTATTCACTACCTATTTTCTTGAAAAGGCGGGCTTTTGTTGTTGTGCTTCCACAATCAGTAGCCAATATTATTTCCAAATTATTTGTTTTGCTATCCGACAATTCCATTCCATTCCATTTATTTCTTATTTTTTGGTAGATTTATGGTCGCTAAGTCTTTCCATAAGGGCTTGCATGTTTTTCTGATCAGAAAGAAATGCCACGTATTGATAGGGGTTATCAATTCCTGCGAGAGATAAGAAAGGCATCATAGGGAGAACAACGGTATATCCAAAGACACCAGACATGGGTCGAAACCATGTTGTGCCTAGGAATAACATGTCTTCCATACCCCATTCTTTTGCATAACTAACGACTTTTTCGATTATCTCTTCCGACTTTTCGGGAGTTATTTCAATTTCAGGAACATGCCATCCTATTTTATCTGCGATATTCTTGAAAAATGATTTCACTCGTGACATTTTATTTTCCTTCCTTCTTTCTGCATACTAATCAAATATATTAATTTTACCTTAATAGTTTGCTAAACATATATTGAGTTAACGGTAACATCATTCATGTTTATCTAAACCATCTTCGAAGCCTATCAATTACTTTGTTGAATTTGATTCCGTTTGCTCTATCAGGTTTAAGGTGTTGATTTTCCTTAGTGAGCGTTGCGACGTTGAATTTCCTTCTGATCGCTCCACTAGATGAGCATATTTCTCCTAAGAGATAATATTTGCGTTTAAGTTGATCGATGGGCATGGTTGTTTTTACGATTCGAAAGTCTGGGAGATACTCGATGAACTCTTTGATATTGTCACCTAAAACTGTGCGGAGTTCTGAGCTGAGATTCTCAGACTCGTTGAACTCCTTGTACAGGTCGTAGGGTTTGATCATATCTTTGTAGTGTTCAACGTCGAATAAAGCTGTTCCCTCGTTTGGAGCTAATACTTGAAGGGAGAATATAGAACCACGCATGGCGAGTTCTTCACAGAAGATGGTCGTTTGATCTAAGTCCTCCTCTGTTTGTTCTGGAAACGCGACTATAAAAGAGCATATGGGACTGATTCTATGTTGAACTTCTCTTTCTATCAAGTCGAGTATGTACTGCTTTGTGATATTGGGTTTATAGTTTTTTCCTAAGTAATTCCAACTCCGCTGTGATCCACTCTCTATTCCGTGGAAAATCGTTCGCATCCCACTCTCATAAAGGTCATTAAGCCTCTCTTTATTAACTGAGTCAACTCGCATGGAAGCAACATAATGAACTTCCCCAAAAGCAAACTCTGTTTTCATTTGAGAGGTAAACTTCTTCAGCCATTTTTCCTCCGCTCCAAAGCTGTCGTCCGTGAAAAAGATGATCTGCGCCCCGAACTCGTCAACAAGATGTCTTATCTCTTCAACCACTCGTTCCGGACTCCGAGCACGCCAGCTTGTGTCACATTTTTTCGTCGAGTTCCAGCAGAAGATGCAACTATGGTTTGAGCATCCCCGACTCGCTTGTACCGAGAAACAGGGTTTTACAAGACCGGGTTGATATCTCTCCAGAGAAGGCAAGACATCGTATCTTGGAAGGGGTAAATCATCCAGCTCTTTCCGGGTTAAAACTCTTGAATTAGGGTTATGTATTATTTTTTGTTGTTTTCCTTGTGACATATATGAAATGCCGTCTATATCCCACTGTTCATCTTCAATCTGTCGGATCAGTTCTGGAAGGCTTCTGTCCCCTTCGCCTCTAATCACAGCATCGCAACCCGATACTCGAAGGGTCGTGTCGGGGGTCAGCGTTGGCATCCACCCTCCCATAACGATCTTTGTTTCTGGGTGAGACTGCTTGTACTTCCTCGAAAAGAGTGCTGAGAAGGGGAATTGTGCTACTTTACAGCTTAAACCAATCACATCGGGGTGCGTCTTTTCCACGAGCTCTTCAGCCCGGGCTAGGAAGTGACTAACACCTTTGTGACAGTGGTCGAATTCCAAGTCAAGATCTATGACTTCAAGGTCACACACCCCCGCTTTTTCCAACACAGCGTAGAGGTGGGCGAGTACTAGTGTTGGCCTTGAAAAGGGCCATATCGGAGGCTTGAAGTGATATGGCGGGTATACTAAAACCACCTTTTTCAAACGACATATCACCTAACGACAAAGATTTTTTTTAATAACGTGATCGAAGAAATATAAAAATAAAAAAATAGGGGAATATTGATGGATTTTGTGTCGTGTGTTTGTTGATTTCGTTCCTATTTCAGCGCTAGCTTAATACTATGGATCCGCCGAGTACGTCTAATAATGCAGTTAACGGCCTGAAGATGTACATCACTCCAACACCGCTTATGTAACCCATTAGAGTAGTTCCTGCAAGCTCTCCCATTCTTCCGCCTACGAAGACCATGAAGAAGGTACGACCCGCTGTGAAGAGATGTCGTCCTCGTCCTTTCAGTAGCCATCCACTGTACTTCATTGAGTACGTGAAGGCTAAGGGAGTCAGTATCATTGGTATGAAGGTTACCCATGCAGATATTGGGTCTGGAGATCCGGTTAATACGCCGCCAACGACTGTTTGGATTGTGGCCATTATCTGTGCTTTCACTGAAGCAGAGAATACCACGCCTGTGCCTACACCTGATAAGATTGCGATAGTATATCTTGCAGCCCAACGATACTTAGTCAGCC
>JAZFSF010000265.1:0-4389 GCA_036446055.1 Bathyarchaeia archaeon
AACAAGCCAGTAGACTATGTTTTCCTTGAGGTCAATGACGGTTTAGAGAGATTGACCGGGTTGATTAAGGAGGACATTGTTGGGAAGAGGTTTACGGAGGTGCTTCCTGGGAGAAAGGAGGCTCATCCCGAATTATTAGAGATCTATGGTAGAGTTGCTTTAACGGGAAAGAGTGACGATTTTGTCATAGAGTTTAAGCCGTCAGAGAGTTGGTTACATATTTCCGTGTATAGTCCAAGGATGGGCTATTTTGTCGCTATCTCCGAAGACATCACCGAACGCAAGAAAACAGAAAAAGAGCTACGTGAGTCTGAGAAGAGATATAGAATTCTTTTTGAGTCCTCTAGGGAAGGAATCCTATTTTCTGGTTCTGACGGTAAAATTCTGAGGGTGAATAGTGCGGCTGCAACTATTTTAGGCTATGATAATCCTGAGGAGCTAGTTGGCATTCCCGCTGTTGAGTTATATCTTGACCCAAAAAATAGGGAGTTGATGTTCAAGGAGATTATGGAGAAGGGTTTTGTCGAGAATTACGAGATGGTGGCTAAGAAAAGGGATGGCTCTCCAATCAATGTCCTTTGCAGCAATTTAACTCGCAGTGACGAGGAAGGCAGCATACTGCAAACAGAAGTCTTCATCACAGACATCACCGAACGCAAGAAAACGGAGAATGCATTGCTGGAAAGCAACGTAATGTTAGCGAAGGCACAGGAAATTGCCCATATTGGTAGCTGGGTGTGGGATGTTGAAACGGATAAAGTAACGTGGTCAGATGAATTATTTAGCATTCATGGTTTGGATAAGGAAAAAGATGCGAGTTCACTGACTGTGAAACGAATTCAAGAGATGACTCATCCCGATGATAGGGATCGAGTCCAACAAAGTGCCGTCGCTGCCTTAGCAGAAGGCAGAGTTCACCCGATTGAATATCGAATTATTAGGCCCGATAAAACTGTACGCGTGTTATATGGAGAAAGCGAGCCAGGTTATGATTCAACGCATGATAAACCTGTCAGTATGATAGGGATAGTTCAAGACATCACTGAACGTAAGAGAGCTGAGGAAGCTATTGAGGACTTGGCGAGGTTTTCATCAGAGAACCCCAACCCCGTACTACGCATCGCAAAGGACGGAACCATTCTCTACGCCAATGCAGCTTCAAAGTCTCTGTTACAAGCGTGGAGAAGCAAGGTTAATGGGTCTGTGCCCGACGAGTGGCTTCGACACGTCTCCAACGTTTTTCACTTGGGTGAGAGTCAGGAAATCGAGATTGAGTATGATGGTCGAGTACACTCCTTCGTGTTAGCGCCTGTGGTTGACGGGGGTTACGTCAATGCTTATAGCAGAGACATAACCGAGCGCAAAAAGGCATCGAGGAAATTAGAGACTCTGAACGAAAAGCTAGAAGTTGTAGGCGGATTGACCAGACACGACGTCAATAACAAACTCGCCACAGTCAGAGCAAACGCCTATTTGGCTAAACAAGGACTAGCAGATGACAACCAAGCCTTAGAACACTTAAGGGAAATTGAGTCAGCTGTTGGACAGGCAGAACAGATATTTGACTTCGCCAAATTCTATGAGATGTTGGGCGTTGAAGAACTAGATTACATGCGTGTGGAGAACGCAGTTGAAGGGGCGTGTAAGCAGTTTTCTGATTTGAGAGTGAGAGTGGCAAATGATTGTGGCGGCTTAAGAGTGCTGGCTGACTCCCTTCTAAACCGTCTCTTCTATAATCTTATCGATAATTCGTTGAAGCATAGCTTAAAGAAATCTGTGAAAATCAGATGTTATTACGAGGAAACGGGAGATAACTTACAACTGGTTTATGAGGATGATGGCATGGGCATACTTGAGGTTGAGAAGGAGAAGATTTTTGAGCAAGGTTATGGGAAGGGTTCAGGTTTGGGACTCTACCTGATTAAGAAGATGTGTGAAGTGTACGGCTGGACCATAAAGGAGAATGGCGTGCAAGGGGAAGGAGTCAGGTTCATCATGACTTTACCCAAAATGAATGTGAGTGAAGGAAAACCAAGTTACATCTTCAAAAAATAACTAACAAGTGAGCACCTTTTGTTGAGCTTACTACCATGAGATAAAAAGAGCGCACTAAAAAGAGGGGAGAGTTGCGTGAGATAACTCGAAAAAAATTTGGAAACAGACATCTTTTTTCAAATAAATCCTTAGAAAATCGGATTAGCCCCTTCTTTCTTCATCTGCCTGAGTAGAAATGGAAGTTGGAATAGAGGCTTTTAAAAAGTATGAATCTTCCATAAGATAACTGATGCAAGAATGAGTAAAGACGATTTTGGGTCGTTCGAGGTAGGTATGGGGGGGAAGGAAGAAATCGAGGTTGAAGGGGCTGCAGAAGGATACCTTGAACTCTTTCGAAGATATAACGTAGATTACGTGTTCGGTTCGCCGGGAAGCGAGTACATTCCCTTCTGGGAGTTCCTCGCCAAGTCTAGTATTGAAGGGAAAGGTCCTAACTACGTGAATGCGAGGCATGAAGGGATAGCCTTGGCGATGGCTAAGGGGTACACGATGGCGACGGGTAGGCCTCAGGTCGTGCTTCTCCACGTTTCATTCGGTCTTTTACATGGCGCCATGGAGATCAAGGCTTTATACAACGACAATATCCCCATGTTGATTATATCGGGTCAAAACATAACTCATGAGGAAGAGGTCTGGGGGGGTTCAGGAGGCCCCCACTATCTGGCTTTCACCGAGGTGGGAGGTACCCAGAAGCTGGTTCAGCACTATGTTAAGTGGAGTACTGCACCCAACACAAACTTAAACATAAGTTATATCCTGGCACGAGTCTTCCGCGTAGCGTTATCAGAACCCAAGGGACCCGTCTTAATTCTTCTGTCAAGGGAGTTACTGTTCGAAAAGATCAAGAAAATGAAGATGCCTATCAAGATAAATCCCCCGACATCAATACAAGCCGATCCTAGAGCCTTAAGGAAGCTAGCCAAACTCCTGATAGAAGCCGATAACCCAATAATATACACAAGGTACCTGGGTAGAAATCCCAACACCGTGCCAAGTCTAGTGGCGTTAGCAGATCTCCTGTCCATTCCTGTCTTCGAAACTCCCGCGTACATGAACTTCCCCACCGACCACCCCCTTCATCTAGGCTATGACCTCACGCCTTACCTTATGGACGCTGACTTACTCTTGGTGATCGATAGCAGTGGGTGGCCTCCATGGTATCCTCCAAGAAGCATCTTAACCTCATCAAAGGCGAAAACCGTCTTCATGGACGTGGACCCAGCTCAGCTAAAGTATCCCTACTGGGGGTATCCCGCGGACTTACTCATCACCTCCGACTCCGCTCTAGCTGTACCAGCTCTAATCGAGACCCTAAAGCCCCTGATAGCACAGACCCAAAGTTCTCGTAAAAAAATTGAGGAACGACTCGATAGATGGCGGATTGAAGGTGAGAGGAAAAGGGCAGATTGGAGACAGGAAGCGTTGATAGCCAAAGATGGGAAGCAGATAGATGCCCGCTGGTTATGCTATGTTCTAAACGAGTTGATCGATGAAGACACCATCATTGTCAATGAGACGATAACTCATAACCGAATCATAAACAAGTACGTTGAAAAGAATAGGGTGAAACTTGGAAACCGATTTGATGGCGCCGGGGCGTCAGCCTCAACGGGGCTGGGGCAAGGCCTCGGCGTAGCTTTAGGTTTAAAACTTGCCAAACCGGATAGGACCGTTATCGCCTTAGAAGGAGACGGATGCTTCAATTACAATCCCGTTCTTGCTGGATTTGGATTGGCACAGAAGTACCATCTCCCCTTCCTCACCATAATCTTCGATAACCAGTCCTACGCCGCGATGAAACATCATCCTAAGTACTATTCTGAAGGATGGTCCGTGCGAGAAAACATCTACCACGGTGTTTATCAAGAACCCAAACCAGAGTACACGAAGTTAGCCGAGGCCTTTGGGGGGTACGCTGAGACGATAGAGGATCCTGAAGCGGTTAAACAGGCCTTAACAAGATGCTTAAATCACGTTAAGAAGGGAAGACTGGCGTTACTCGACGTAATCCTTCCGAAACCCTAGGCTATACAACAGGAGCGCACGCTAGCGACAAGTACTAAAGAGCTGGCTAGCTAGCGCACGCTTGAGAACTAGCAAGCCCCGCGGATAGAGTAACTGTTATGGATTCAGATATTCAAAAGGTTGCAAAATATTTTTTGTAAAATTTTTGGTAACGTAGGAGTGTTTCTGGGCTTAAAATTTCGATTTAATTATTTTTACTACTTTTAACACTCAATATGTTACGTTAGTTACACTTTCTAGCTAGTTTTCCTGTTGAAATAAAAGGTTTGTAAGGGTTTCAGGCACCGTGAAGTGTTTAGGTGATTGAAA
>JAZFSF010000266.1:0-2455 GCA_036446055.1 Bathyarchaeia archaeon
TGAGCCTCCCCTTCATCGCTTCAGATCAGGGTGAACCCATACATTTACAGATTACTCTCACCCGCACAAAACTTGAGCAGTTGGCCTTACCCCTCGTCCAACGAATACGAACGCCCATACTAAAAGTGCTTTCCGATGCTAAACTCACACCGCAAGATATAGATAAAATCATCCTAATTGGTGGACAGACTCGGATGCCCCTCATACGAAAATTCGTTGAAGACATTATGAACAAACCCGCCGAGAGAGGAATTGACCCTATGGAGTGTGTGGCCGTAGGCGCGGCTATTCAAGGAGGCGTTTTAGCTGGAGAGGTGAAGGACCTGTTACTCCTCGACGTAACACCAATCTCGTTAGGCGTTGAGACCTTGGGCAGCGTATTTACAAAACTGATTGAACGTAATACCACCATCCCCACCAAAAAGAGTCAGATCTTTACCACGGCGGCGGACAGTCAGACCACGGTCACAATCAATGTGCTGCAAGGCGAAAGATCCATGGCAACTGATAACCTCTCCTTAGGCATGTTCAATCTCACAGGCATCCCGACCGCCCCCCGAGGTATTCCTCAAATCGAAGTGTCCTTTAACATCGATGCTAATGGGATCTTGAATGTTTCCGCTAAGGATTTAGGTACTAATAAGGAACAGACGATAACAATTACCGCGTCGACGAAGCTATCTGAAGACGAGAAGAATCGCATGGTGCGAGAAGCAGAGCAATTTGCGGAGCAGGACTTGAGACAGAAGGAAGAAGCGGACACTCGAAACAATGCGGACTCCTTAATCTACAACGCAGAGAAAACCAAGAAGGATCTTAGCGATAAAATAAGTAAGGTAGATGTGGAACGCATAGACAAAGCAATTAATGCATTAAGGCAGGCATTGGCTGGAAAGGACGTGGATGCCATCAAAGCCCGAGCCGAAGAAGCAACAACAGTTTTACAGGAAGTGGGTACAGCTGTTTATCAACAAGTGGCTCAGCAACAAGCACAACAGGCACAACAATCTGGAAAGACTGAGGCAGACGATTCGGAAGACAAGGATCGAGTGGTTGACGCTGACTATAGTGTGGTCGACGAAGATAAAAAGTAAAACTTCGCTTTCCCTTCTAATGCTCAATGGTTGACGTGTGATGACTAAGAAGGACTATTATACGGTTCTAGGTGTGTCCAAAAACGTAAGCAAGGAAGACTTAAAAAGCGAATATCGAAAACTTGCCTTACAATATCATCCGGATAGAAACAAAGATTCAGGTGCCGAGGAGAAATTCAAGGAGATATCAGAAGCCTATGCTGTCCTATCAGATGATGAAAAACGAAAGCAATACGACCTCTATGGTCACGCTGGAATAGGTCAGCGATATAGTCAAGAAGATATTTTCAGAGGCGTCAACTTCAATGAAGTCTTTCGAGATTTAGGTTTTGGATTTGGTGGATTCAACAGTATCTTTGATGTCTTTTTTGGAGGTCAACGGTCGCGTGCCTATGGGTCTCAAAGAGGAGCCAACCTAAGGTATGACTTAGAAATTACGTTAGAAGAGGTGGCTTCTGGAGTTGAAAAGGAAATTAAGCTTTCTCGAAATGAAACATGTGATGTTTGTAAGGGAAACGGTGCGCGTCCAGGGACTGAGCCCAAGGTCTGTTCTCATTGTCAGGGAAAGGGTCGAATAGAACACGCCCGTTCCACAGGCTTTGCTCAATTCATTCAAGTAACTGTCTGTGATGAGTGCCGTGGAGCGGGAAAGGTCATTGAATCTCCATGCAATACTTGTCGTGGAACAGGATTAGTTTCCAGAGAGAGACGAATAAAAGTGAATATACCTGCGGGTGTGGAAAACGGGTCAAGACTGAGACTCAGTGGTTGGGGAGAGGCTGGAGTTAGAAACGGTCCTTCAGGAGACTTGTACGTGGTAGTGCACGTGAAACCTCATGATGTCTTTAAAAGAAATAACAGTGACCTCATAACTGAGGTTTCCATTGGGTTTACGCAGGCAACTCTCGGAGCTGAAATTGAAGTCCCAACAATTGAAGGTAAAGCCAAATTAAAAATTCCTTCTGGAACTCAGACTCATACAGTTTTTCGATTGAGAGGAAAGGGATTACCAAGAATTCATGGCTTTGGCCGAGGAAACGAACTTATTCGAGTAATTATGAAGACACCCACCAAACTAACGTCAAATCAAAGACGACTACTTATAGATTTGGCCACGGAAATGAAGGAAAATGTCAAAGTAAAAAGAGGTTTCTTTGGCTAAATCCTACAGTAAAGACGGTATCAACCCTTTCAGATCTATAATATATAGATGAAAACCGATATAAGCGCTTATACCCACTCTTTCAGTCAAGCAAATGATGCTGGAACTAGATATTCTCGTTGGGTAAAATTAGGGATTACCTGCAAAAGTGGAATGTAGTTTGACATTTCTCTCTTATCACTATCTGTTTGATATGGTA
>JAZFSF010000267.1:0-2175 GCA_036446055.1 Bathyarchaeia archaeon
TAGGCTTCTACACCTTATGGATGTTGAAGCAGGGGAAATCCTCTTTGTGGGTGATGATTTACGTTGCGACATCTTTGGCGCGAAGAACGTGGGTATGAAGACTGCGTGGATATTGCGAGGACCAGACCGAGAGGACGACGAAGAAGTCGACGACATTCAACCGGACTTCATCATACATTCGCTGGAAGAGCTTTTCATATAACCTCAATAATAAGCCAGATTAAGTTCAACTAAAGGAGAGGGGGTTCTCTGTCCCACGTTAAATGCTTGTATGGGCGTGTAACGTGCTCAATGGGCGTTAAACAATCGATGCATACAATACTCTTCTGAACGTGTCAACTACACCACGTAACACTAGAGTGAAGACAGTCACTGAAAAAGAAGGAGAATCGATGCTTGTTTTAGCGACGATTCATGACGCGGATAAGACTATCGTGTAGGGAAAACAAGTTATGCTTCAAGAATTTTTATGGTCTGGTGAACCACTATTATCAATAACACCATGAAAGTGTTTTATTGAGGGGAAGTTGTTTGGGAATCGCCTAACTTAAAAAGTTAGTATCACGATAACTCATTAAATACGTAACTCCAAAAAGGGGAAGAGGACATTTTTGAGTGCTCGATTAAACAAAGTGGTAGTGGGATTAGCTCTCAAGAACGAGCTTTACAACAAGAGGTTAAACCAGACGCTCTTTGACATTTATACTCACCCAGAAATCGATGCGATTAAAGACCTCCATGATCGCCTCATCTCTTCGAATGACCATTGTGATAGAGAAGTAGCCTTTTTGTTGGAGCTTGCTCTGCAACAACCGCCTGCCCAAATCGATCTACAAGATGTGAATACTGAGTTATCTGAGATGGAAGTGCTACTGTATGATCTTGTATTGCGTGTGAACTCTGAGTCTCAACGCAGCCTTAACGACTGGATGAACTACATCGCAAACGTTCCCCAAAGCATTCGGGATGGACGTGGGATCGATGCAAAGATACTGATGAGTCTGGCTGTACAAAGCTCAAGAAATGAATCCGTAGAGAGAATTAAGAGTGACTCCGAATTAATGTATAAAATCGAGGTCCTTCAAAAGGAAACGTCGCGACTTTTCGATGTGATCAAGAGAATTCCCCTTCGATTGGTAGCATCAGAAGAGCGACTGGACGCCCTTGAGAAGCTACAGGATATACTTATCGACTTGCTTCAACGATACAACTCCGAACACCCACAAGAAGGTGTGAAGGATTTGTTACGTTATCCAATTCAGAAGCTTGAGGCATCCCAAAGATGCTTGATGGGGTCCGACGTGAAAAACGATGCTGCAAAAAACGAGGTCTTGATCGCGTCTAAATATCTTGAACAGCATATGAATGATATAACCGATAAAAATTATCTTGAATGGATGAAGAGTCTCCTTGAAAAAATACAAAGCCTAATACAGTTCCTCGAATAATCGCGTCAAGACCACACATTCAGTAAATCTATAATTTTAGGTTTCTTTGAGTCATTTGTTAGGAAGAGTAAAAATTTTGGTGTCAACTAGGTGATGTGAGTTGGATGCAATCGAAACTATCGGAAAACTGTCAAGTATTTTAGAAATAGGCTATGAAAGACAGGGGGCTAACGCAGCCGTTGCTCTGCTATTACAGGTTGCTGGGCAAGACCTTCGAGCTCTTTTAGTAAAGCGTGCTGTGAATCCAGTTGATTCTTGGTCAGGACACATGGCTCTGCCAGGGGGAAAACGCGACGTAGAGGATCGAGACCTGAAAGAAACAGTAATCAGAGAAGTCTTAGAAGAAATAAACATAAATGTCCATGATCGTTGTCGATTTCTTGGAGTTCTGTCCGCTCAAAGATCAAAGCGGAGACCTGAACAAATCATTCTTCCATTCGTCATAATTCTTGAACAGGAACCTTCAATCAAAGTGAACGAAAAAGAAGTGGAAAAATTCATTTGGGTTTCACTAAAAGAGCTAGCCCAAAACGAAAGAGTCGTTACTATCAATTTCGTAAAACGTCCAGCCTACATCATCAGTAAAGACATCATTTGGGGGATAACATATAGAATTCTTCGTGAGTTCATCAACGTCCTCACCTCTCAATAAAGCAAGACAGTCGCTTTAAGAATTAGAGTTAAAATCATGAATCAATAAGAAATTGAAGATACGAGGATGAAGGAC
>JAZFSF010000268.1:0-2074 GCA_036446055.1 Bathyarchaeia archaeon
GAGGATCTAAGCTAAACGCACCTAAGCTACTATCATTATCAAACAGAGCTATGATTTCAAGCGTTGTGGGGCGATAAGAAGACAGTGGAACATAGCCAGGTTGAGGATTTGTTCCGGGAATGGTTGAGGCTATGGATATCCCAGCCTCATCAGTGAACCCGAGAAGAACCGCAGCTGAGGTCGGACCAAGTTTAATTTCCACGCTAGAGTTATCATCCCGGATACCTGATTCAATAATCAATTTTTGGGTCTGGGAGTCAATGAAAGCTTCGGACCGTAGGTATCCTCCGATAGCAACCTTACCTAGTTGAAGAGATATATCTCGTGCTATGATTATAGGGTTTGCCGTTTGAGGAGTCAGAGTAATTTGCTGATCCCCATAACCATCTATGCTAACAATAAGCTTATCATTCACGCCCTTTGTAATAGTGGTTTCTCCGACAAACGGTGGTCCACTAATAATTTGGGCAGGGGTCCCTGCTTTAGGATTTGAAAATGAAAAATCAAACTTGTTAGATCCTATTTCAAAAAAGTTAAGGAAAAACTCATCATTTATAGCCCCATCTACAGAGGGGAAAAATTGGATATTATCTACTAACCCAACCCATGCCGGGACATCTCCCATATTCAATTCATAAAAAACCCACTTACCATCGGACACTAAATCAAAAGATATTGACTTTGCATCATTAAAAACAGGGTCTGCTTCCGTGGTCCACCTAATTTTACCACGGGTTGTAGGGGCAGTGTTCTTCGGGTGCTTATCATACTTCATTCGAAAAAATATTCTATCATTATCGAAAGAATCGACAGCAGTAAATCCATTAGAGGGTCCTATAAATCCCCCCTCGCCAATCCGTTTGGTTGCAAATAAAAATGCATTCCAAACTCCCACGATATCTAAATCTATAAAAGTTGTCCAACCCTCTAAGTTTCCATTTTCAACCCAGAACGTACTATAGCCTCTCGTTTGCGGCTGTGCATCCGCAAGAGATCCACGCACTCTTGCCTCTGTTAATATACTGTATACCATTATTTATTTTTTGTTAACGTAATAGTCCCGTAATCTTTTAGTCCTAACTGCATCGCAAGGTTCTGGTTCATTTTCTTTTCCAGCCTTAAGACGTTGCTCTTCTGACTCCCATTGTTCCCCTAACTTTTCAAAATGTTCTTTATGTTTATCTGATACTGTATAAAAATATTCGCGAACGAGTCGCTCGACATCTCTATAAGTATATTTATAGGTACCTCCGCACCCATAACATGCATAAATCAGATAGTCCCATATAATTGTTTTTTCATTTATAAATGCGCTTTTCCTTCCTTCTTTTTGGTAAGCTTCGATGGTACTAATATAATCAATATCTAGATTAGTTCCTTCTCCACACTTTTCACAATATAAATAATTTGCGTATGGCATTATAGTCCTCCATTATCAAGCATGATAAAGCCTCCACCAGGTTGCTTTCTAAAGCCTGCATTTTCTAGAATATTATCATCAATTGTCTTACCCTGGGAGTTCACAAAGTCGCTGGCATTTAGGATTACGGACCCACCGCCTCCATCTCCGTCCGCAAGCGTAGGCGCTCCTGGTACACCAAAATTAGAATCGGGAGACATCATAGTGGACCGAATTAAACGAGTAAAACCATTCGGCAATTCGTCCCAAAACCGAGCTGTTTCTACAATTTGGAGACCGTCATGAAGATGTGCATAATTAAAATCAACCACCATTGATTTCGGGGAGAGAGGTGCACAAAACTCATAGCCCTCTTTCATGTCATACGTCCAAGCGTGACCAGGGGCATTCCAAGGCTTCCTCTTTGGAACTACTCCATATAAAAGAAGGGCATTATTGGCAGTACCTGCATGCTGGCTAACCTTCTCAATACTATCCATCGATACGGTCATCTCACAAGACCAAGAGGGAGAGAGGCCCCCATAAAAATCTACAGCCTCTGCTTCATCTAAAGGAAGAAAGCTGCGAAATCCCCAAGTATAGGGATGTTCCGCAAGATCTCTTGCTTGATCGTACTCCTTCCCTTGCAATTCTTCTAAGCTTCTGGGGTCCCCA
>JAZFSF010000269.1:0-7415 GCA_036446055.1 Bathyarchaeia archaeon
CAAGTGCTCATTGATAACCCTCTTTAGCTTCTCGACGTCTACCATGTCCAAAATTAAGGTTTGAATATCATCCAACATTTCCTATAAGCACTCTCCTCAGTAATTACTACCATATAACGTATTTAAAAACTGATGTTTCATCAATGAAACCCATCGTCAGGTGATGGAAATGATTCTGTTATTTTTATCCGTTTCGATAAACAAATATTGTTTCGGGGAATTGCTATAAAAAGGGAATTATTTCGTTGGATTCGAGTGGTATTGCGTTATTTTTAGGCAGACATGGACGGATTTAATCATATCTTCGGGTTGATCTCAGACAACTCGAAAAAATTCATCAAGCGCGAATTTATGTCACTTATCGAGCCTGAACGGAGTCTAATCTTGAAAAACCCTACGCCGCATCTAACAAACGGTTCATGATACCCTTAGCTTCTGATAGATAAAAGGAAATAAGCTAAGAATGTCTGGAAGAAGCTGTCGTTTCCCACTAATCCATGTTAATACGATTTCAACCATCCACTTTCATCCCTCCCCTTGACGTTCCCTCTAGCCTCTTTCTCCCGTTTCACCCCGTCCAGATACCGCTAAAAATCAACTCCAAAACTATTTCCCTTTATGCATTATCTGACTCAGCCCATACACCTTATGTTCTCAACCAAATACAGAGTTTAGGATATATTCGATAAATAATTGACGATAAGCCACCGCACGTGTTAGCTCACAAGAGCCAAAGCTTGAGCAATGTCTTCAGCAATCATTCTTCGCTTGCTCTTCTCAATGAAGAAGCTCGGACCTGCTTGTAGATAGGAGGGAAACACCCTCTTCCCATCATAGTGATACTCTTTGTGACGAATTTTATAGGTTGAGCCTGAAGGAATTACTCGTGGTTCACCCCGTCGCCTAGCTATATAATTAAGTGCTTTTATGGCGACAGATCCCATCAACAAGAAGACCTTCACCTGAGGAAAAAGGGCGAGTTCCTGCTCCAGAATCTGAGAGCACTCCTTGATGGAACTCGCCTTTAGGCCATAGCCGGTTTTTCCACACTTCACCGCCGTGGTAAGGTACACGCCTAAATCCAGTACATCCTGAAAAGATGAAACATCGGCGTCAGCTTCCTTAAAGGCTTGAAGGGTTGTCTGCTGAAATAAGGGATTGCCTGTCGCATAATAGTAGTCAGCTGAATCGGCTGGAGCAGCTTCTGAAATCATCATCAGTGAAACATGATCGAGGTTCACCTCCACATCGGGCACAAGATAGCACTCTTCCCGTACATCACGACACGGAAAGGTCTCACACCCGATACAGTCACTTACCCGCATAAAATCTTCCTTTTAGTGAGTTCTGACATTTGTATCGGTCAAAGACTCGTATAAATTTGTAGGTAGTTCCGAAAAAAATGAGTGGAATATCGTAAGCCAGTTGGCTCCGGAGGTTGAGACGGGAGTGTGTGCTCATCGTCTTGATGATTCCTTTAACACGTGTTTAGAGACAAGTACCAGGTGTCGATGCCTTCGGAGGTCACTCTTGCGTGACTTGATTGATCAAAGGGTAGTTGGTGGAGGAATCTTTATCATATGTGAATATGGGTTAAAAGAATAAGGTTGGAGGATTGGTGTGGGGAGCTTCATCGAGGTTAAAGGGCGGCTGCGTCGAGGCGTTTTTCTGGAGAGGCCGAACCGTTTCTTAGTTATGGTTAAGATCGAAGAGGTCGTAGTATCTAGTTTTTTACCCAATCCGGGGAGATTGGGTGAACTTTTGTTTCCTGGCTCTGAAGTCCTGCTCAGTGAAGTAAGCGTTAAGCGTCATCGCAAAACGAAGTACGATTTGATTGGAGTCATATTAGATGATCAAGTGGTGTCCGTGGATACTCGTGTGCCCAATCGCCTCGTTCTGGAGGCCCTGCGAAACCGCGAACTTGATGAATTTTTGGAGTACAATGTGATACGCCCAGAGTATCGCTACAGTCACTCACGAATTGATTTCTTCTTAGCTAATGACGTGGAGCGATGCTTGTTGGAGGTGAAATCATGTACCCTCGTGGTGGAGGGAGTGGCCATATTCCCAGACGCGCCCACAGAGCGGGGTCGACGACACCTCTCAGAGTTGATCAAAGCCAAAAGGGAAGGGTGGAGAGCCTGCATTTTATTCGTGGTTCAACGAAGCGACGCACAACGGTTTGCACCGAACGACGCCACCGACCCCGCGTTTGGAGCCCTTCTACGAAAAGCGGTAAAGGAAGGGATCGAAGTATATGCGTACGTCGCGCGGTTCATTGGACATAAGATTATGTTAAACGGAAAAATTGAAGTTGAATTGAAGAGATAATCTGGGCAGTTCCTTGCATTGACGAAGCATGTATCACAATGTGGAGGAGTTAATTGTGTCAAATCCCCGTCAGCTAACTAGTTATCATGACTATAAAGTATGGTCATATCTAACTAGCTTTGAGGGTATAAAGCCAAAAATTCCTAAAGATGCTGAAAGATAGGTTTTGTGAAATCAATATCCCTTCTGAATATCGGAAAATGAATCCCGTGTAATTAGCTTAGATAATAAAAAGACAAAATAAGTGACACTGGCTAAACCGGTGAGTACGTGATACGAAAGCCTATATGTTTAGTTGGATTTTTTTAATGTTGAGTTAATAATGAAATTGCTTTATCTAAGTGAGGGTGAAGCTATTGAGTTCAAAGATTGGAAAGAAGTTGTTAAAAACTATAAAAAATTGGGATGATTGGAAAACAGATGATTTCAAGGCCATCTTGAGATTCGCTTTTGTGTCCTGTAGTTCTTTGACTTGACCCATTAACTCGGTCTCTCTTCGTCTTGCGTCATCGTATCGTTTTTTATTTTTACGTGAGTTGATTATTCGTTATAAGCTTGGTAAAACGAGTTTTTGCTTTTGGTTGAATGGTACACGGCTTGATGGTTCACCGTTCATTAATCGAGCAAGGACTGCTCTTTCATCGACTTTTATAATGTCCGTCCTTTTTATCTGATGTCCATAAGATATGTAGAATGTCCACGCTTTTTCCTTATGTCCATTCCATCAACTCACTATATCCCCAATGTCCATTAAAAAATCACCGCATCCATACAGGAATAGGCATGCCTATACGGCTTAGCATTATAACGATGGACGGGAAACAAAAAATATGGACGTAAAATAAAATCTATGGACATAAAATATAAGCTATGGACGTGAGGTAGAAATATCGCATGTGAACTGTCTTCTCTTTGGACACAAACAAACCTATCAAAGTTTAATCCAGAACCCCTTGACGACGACATTTACGTTGCGTCTTTTCGAGGATTAGGCCGAGGAAGGGGCTTTGAGAAAACAGGGGAAACCAGCACCGTGGCTCCTAGAGACCCTATCACGAATCAGATGAAGGATCGATGTCGCGCTATCATCAACTTCCTCTTGGAGTCTGGTTGCGCCAACCTCAAAGAAGTCTATGAGACCTTAAATATCCAGAACCCACAGGCTCTCCGAGAAGACCTCAACAAGTATGAAGCTGTGGTTGAGGACTTATTGGAATTCTTAAGAACTTGTATACAGGCATTAATAGACGAATATAAAACAACTTCCGACGTAGATGACGAAGAGTATGAAGAATGAGTAAAGAAATCCAAAATTGTAAGGTCACGCTTAAACGGGTAAGGTATGGCTTGGAGCATAGAAGGGAATGATGCATTTCCTGATTGCGTCGCTGATGAATTCACCTATATCTAGGTATCCTAGTTCTCTTCTTTCGATGAGTGTTTCCTAAATCTAGCGTATTAAGCGTTGAAGCAGAAGGAAACCGCTAAAGTTTTCTTGGGGGAGCGGTCAGAGGCTTTAGTGAGTCTTTTATCCATCGTCTCATCATGATTCGGGTTGATATGGAGTGATGGTTGAGTCGTATGGTCTTTCCTTCTTTCTCCAACTCCCATAGATGTTTCGAACCCATACGTCTTCAATGAAGTTGGTGTAAATAACTACTAGGAACCACGTGTCGAAGGGTTGCTCAAGTTCATCAACGTATTCGAGGAACTGTGCTTTGAATACGGATGAGGTTCTCTGGCAACTAGCTCGTGTGGGGTCTAGCAAGTGGGCTGTGAGATTTTTTTTGCGATCTGGTATCCAAGCTCGCGGCATTTGATTAATCCCGCGTCGTCGGGGGCATATTTTATGAGGAGAGGCTGCGTTACCACGTCCATTTCGAACCGGTTCGTCATGATTTCAAGGATTAGTTTGGGGGCTTCCCCACTCCAGCCATAGGAGCCGAAAGAAGCTCCGACCTTATCTTTCAAACTTATGCCCTTCACAGCAGCGTCCTCGAACACCTTTTGAGTGCTCCTGGCGGCTTCATGATTGTACGTGGGTGTTCCCACAAGGATGGCGTCAGCGGTTGTCAAATCCTCCGACGTCACCTCAAAATCAATACTAAGCTGCACGTCGACCTCCGAGACCCGTTGGGCACCTTCGACGAGGGCCTTCGCCATCTTCTCTGTGTTCCCCGTCCGACTATAATACAAAATCACACTTTTTGGCATCGATACCACCAAACCCTAACCCAGCTATATCAGGCGGTTATGCTTAGACATTATAAGGTAACCATACTTAATTAGAATTCCGTTTTCAAAACAAAAAATCTTCAAAAATGACCGTAAAGAGTGGACACCAAAAGGATAAGTAGAGGTGATTAAACGCACTTAAGAAGAAGTTCTCCGTTACGGGTTTAGCTTGCTGGCTTCGAACTATACGAACATAAATACGATTGGGCTGTTGCCATGCTGAAGAAAAATCGATATATAAAGCATCCGCCTCTTGACATACAACCTGAAGAAAACAAGAGAACTCGAACACTTCGTGAACATCACGGAACTCGTGAACCACTAAACCCCCCGAACAAATACAGCCAATCATACCTGGATACGAAAAGCCCGCTTCGACCATCTCCTGCACGACGAATACTCAAAGAAAAAAGTTAGAGCTTTGAGACCCTCACGCACATGTTCGTAGACGGGTTTGAAGTTGTGTAAAAGACATATATTTGTTGAGCGATAAACGATTACGAGGAATGATTGATATGGGAACGATTTTAGTGGTGTTTGATTCGAAGACAGGACACACGGAGAGCATGGCGACTGCAGTCGCTGAGGGAGTCGAGGCCGTGGAAGGGATGCAGGTCGCAGTGAAGAGGGTTGAGGAAACGTCGCTTGCAGATCTACAAGCGGTAGACGGAATCATTTTTGGGTCACCGACATACTACGGGGAAATGTCCGCGAAGCTGAAGGGGCTCATCGATCGGACGGTCGACATCCACGGGAAACTCGAGGGCAAAGTCGGTGCTGCCTTCACGAGTTCGGGTGGAGTCGCGTGTGGCGCGGAAACCGCGTTGCTCTCCATCATTCAGACCATGTTCATTCACGGCATGATCGTGCAAGGTCGCTCGAAGACAGCGCACTATGGAGCTGCCGCAGTTGGCTCTCCCAACGAAAAGGAACGGGAGTCTTGTCACGACCTCGGAGAACGAGCCGCCAGGCTCGTGGCACGAATTCACGACTAGCCAACTAGTTCTATAAGAAAAAGCTTGGCTGCATAATTGGTCATATTCTGTTTTGGATGAATGCAGTTGTAGAGAGGTTGGTTTTGGAGGTCGATTCCTTCATTACGACAATAATCTTATCCTCTTGATCATGTGGAAGATTGAAGACCATCTATGGGCTCTTTGATTAAAGGGACAAGCAAGCATCTTATGCGGTTCTGAAGCCATAAATAATACTCATAAACGTATTATATATTCAGTGTATCAACATGAGTGTTAAAGATGCTTTGGTCATGAAGAGGGCGGACAACGTTGCTACAGTCCTCCAAGACGTCGAGGTGGGTGACGTAGTGATTGCCAAGCTAGGAAATGAGGATTTTACCGTTAAAGCGAGGGAGACTATCCCCTTCGGATTCAAGGTTTCGATTAAAAGCATCCTGAAGGGGGAGTCCATATTAAAGTACGGCGAAGTAATCGGGAAAGCACGAACCAAAATCGAAGAGGGAGTCCTCGTCCACATTCACAACCTTGAAGGGACGAGGGGAAGAGGCGACCTCGAAAGGAGAGGGAATAAGTCATGACATGGTTAGGATACGAGAGGCCGGACGGGTCTTACGGAGCCCGTAACTATGTCTTAATTTACCCAACCGGTATCGTAGCCGACACCATTTGCCACTTCGTGGAGGGAACCCACAACGTAGTCATCGCCTCCACCCCCTATGGCCCAACTGAAGACACGGCGATGTTCAACCGACTCTGCGTCGGCCTTGGCCGCAACCCCAATATCGCCTCCGTGATCATCGATTGCACGGGATTATATTGGGTCCAATCTTCCGCATCACCTGAATCGCTGGCAAAGGAGATCGCGAAGTCGGGCAAGAGAGTGGAACTGATCGGACTCGGTCACAAAGACACGATGAGCGTAATCGGGAAGGGAATCAAGCTTGCACGAGAGATGGTTTACGAGGCATCCACTCTCCGCCGCAAACCAGTCGATGACAGCCACCTCGCCATCGGCGTCAAGTGTGGATCATCTGACGCTACAAGCGGCATCGCCGGAAACCCAGTAATCGGCTATGTCTACGACAAACTCGTGAAGGCTGGGGGAACTGCGATGTTCGGAGAGACCACGGAGATCATTGGAGCGGAGCATCTTCTGGTAAAGCGAGCTATCAACCCTAGAGTGGCTGAGGAAATCTTGCTTGCTGTGCGGTTAAATGAGGAACGGGCGAAGAACACGGGAGAGGACATTCGAGGGCAGAATCCCTCACCTGTAAACATAAAGGCAGGACTCTCCTCGATCGAGGAGAAGTCCCTTGGAGCGATCTACAAATCGGGGTCGATGCCGATACAAGGGGTCCTCAAATACGCGGAGCGACCGAAGGAAAAAGGCCTGTATTTCGTCGACAATTGGGAGGCGAGAACCTCCATCTTCATGGGCTACGCAGCGGCTGGGGCTCAAATCGTCCTGTTTCAGCTGGGCGGGGGAGCCTATCACATGGATGGGCCCCTCTACAATCCAGCAACCGTCAAGTTTGCACCCCTGATATGGTGCAGCGCGAACCCAAGAACCAGACAGCTAGCGAAGTGGAACCTCGACTTCTCCTCTGCCCCAGTCATCGAGGGTAAGGAGAGCATAGAGGATGCAGGTGAGAGACTCTATGCCACCATACTAAATGTTGCCTCGGGAACGATGACAAGAACAGAGATGCTAAAATATGTCGAGCCGACCGAACCCTACGTAAAAACGGGTCCTTTCTAGTCCTGACAATGGCTAGCTAGATTATGCTACACCCAGTTCAGCACGAATTAGATCGCAAATTTCCTGTGTTCGGCCTTTACCTGGGGGGTCTGATTCCATCTTGTTCAAAGTGA
>JAZFSF010000270.1:0-6826 GCA_036446055.1 Bathyarchaeia archaeon
CTCTGCCCCTGATAATACCGCAGGGTCACGAGTCAACTCACATCTCTGGAAGGATAATCTTCAGACCGTAATGGCTCATCGAATCGGAGATTTGTTGCATTTGACGTGTGGATGGAGGCGCTACGTCAGGCATGGTGTTTTCCCGTCCAAGACTCTGATATTTAGATCCAGCAAGCCGGTGATAAGGTAGCAATCTGACTGCTGTAATGTTGTTCATTGACCCCAGAAAGCTAGCAGTCGATTCAATGGTCTTCTTGGAGTCATTGATGGTGGGGATAATCGGCATACGAATCTCAACGGGAACACCGTAGTCACAAAGTCTACGCAGGTTGTTTAGTATGAGTCGGTTGGACGCTCCCGTGTACCGTTTATGATTATGCGGTGAGATGTGCTTGACATCGTAGAGTACCAAATCCACGTGGGGTAAGACTTTATTGATGACCCTCCACGGTACCTGACCGCAGGTATCGATGGCCGTATGAAACCCCTCGACCTTACACTGCATAAGAAGAGCCACCGTGAAGTCACCTTGCAACAGGGGTTCCCCCCCAGAGAGGGTGACGCCGCCTCCACTAACCTCATAGAACGTAGAGTCCTCACGCACCACCGTCATCACATCGTCTACAGAGACCTGTCGCCCAACCATCACCAGAGCCTCTGCATAACAAGACGCTACACATCGACCGCAAAGATCGCAAAGACTGTGGTCAAATAATCGTTCACCACCTTCAGTTTTTTGATGGGCTCCTGTAGGGCAAACTGTTAAACATGTGTCACAGGAGATGCATCGTCGAACATGAAGCATGATTTCGGGTTGAGAGTGGATGGACTCGGGGTTATGACACCACTGACAACGCAGGCTACAGCCCTTCAGAAAGATAGTTGTGCGAATCCCAGGACCATCGTGTACCGCAAATCGTTTTATGTCGAAAATCAAGCCTTCAGGGCTGGGTGGTTTCTGCGGATCCACTATCTTGGTTTCTGGTTTTCCTTCGAGTTTAGAAGCCATGGCTAATCCGGTCAATGAATTGATTCTGTTCTTCTCGGGATAAGGTGGTGAAGTAGACGCTCCATCCTGTTAACCGTATCTGGAGAGCAGCATAGTTCTCGGGATGCCGCTGAGCGTCGCGCAAAGTGTCCTTGTCGTAGACGTTAAATTGGAGAGCGTAACCCTTCTTGGCGAAAAAGGTCTTCATGAGAGTGACCAAGGCGTCCAATCCTTCTGGCCCCTTGATGGCGGTTGGATGTAACGTTACATCGAGCACCGCCCCATTGGGGGTGAGCGTGGCATCGAGGGTTGTCACCGACCCCATCAACGCTGTGACTCCCTTCTTGTCCCGACCATACGTCGCACCCTGACCGGGTGCCAGAGACTCATGAGCTTTTCGGCCATCTGGAAGAGCACCAGTAAGGCGTCCCTTTTGCCAGGCAAAAGTCAAAGTGAAAAGGGCGGCTTGACATGGACCCCCCCGACCGTTAACGAAGGTATGGACTTTATTGCAATAGTATTCAGCTACCCTCTTAGCCATCCAGTCTGCGTCGGGATTGTTGTTTCCCCATTTGGGCACTCGGTTTAGCAAGTATTGACGCATCCGTTCATAACCGTCAAAGTTGCACTGAAGTGCTTTAAGCACTTCATCCATTGTAAAACGGTGTTCATCATACACCACTTGCTTAAGGGCTTGGAGGGAGTCAGCAGCGTTTGCCAATGCCGCGCCAACGAAACCCACTGAGTTGTAATGTACTCCACCCTGCCCGATGTCCTTACCACGGGTTATGCAGTCATCGATGGTTCCCGCGAGAAGGGGTGAAGGATGAATCTGGGGCCATTGTCCTTCGGCGTCTCGGATGTAGGTGATGGCGTGTTCAAGGAAATAATCCATCTGGCGTGTGTAAGCCGTCCATAATTGCTCAAAGCTTGTGAAATACCGAGCATCCCCCGTGTGAGGGCCAATCTGCTCACCGCTGAGGGGGTCTTTTCCATCATTTAAGGTCAACTCGAGGCTTTTAGCCAGGTTCACCGTAACGTTCATGGTGCAGCCAACCTCCTTGCCCTCCACGGACGGTTCGTAGCAGCCTATGGGCACATAAAACCGAGCATCCTCCCAAGTCTTCCCCCGTTTAACGAGTGCTTCCACAGCCGGTACGTCATTCATGAGCACCATGGAGTTATGTCCTTTCCGAATCAGGTTGGCTATCCGCTTGTACAGCTTATCGGAGGTGGTCGGCAGGAATCGCACCGAAAGCTTCGGATCCGGCGTGTTTAATTCCTCGTACGCCTCGAGGGCTAAGTAGGTCAGCTCATTAGTTATCTCGGAGCCGTCAGGATACTGTCCACCAAAAACGAAGTTCTTGCCGTTTAATTTGCCTCTGGTTCGGGTGTAGTACTTGAACCAGAGGAACTTGATTAGTTCTTTTGCTTGCTCTCGGGTAAGGTGGTCAGCATCGATATCCGCGCGGTAGAAGGGGTACAGTGTGCGATCGAACTGCCCCATCGACCGTACAAACTCTCCCTCCATCTCAATCAGCTCATGCATGAACCAGATGAACTGAAGGGCCTCATGGAATGTTCGTGGACGGTGGGCAGGCACATTCCTACACGCTGATGCGATAGTCCTCAGTCGTGTCTCGTATTGAGGATACTTCGGCAACATGTCCTCAGCCAGCTTTGCGAAACGCTCCGCAAACTGAATACTGGCTCGACAGACAATTTCAACGGCTTCATAGAACGCTAGCTGCTCAGGAGTCGCCTCCTTGCCCATCGTATCTCGGGCCTCAGCCACCTCTTGGAGAAGACCAACCAACCCTTTGGACAGCATTTTATCCCATCCAGGAGAGATGTGTCCTCGATCTAATCCCCCGCGAGGTATACTAGAGTAACCGAATTTGTTGGAGCGATCGATCCAAGCAGCACCCTCAGCAAGGGGCCCCTGAACTGCTTCATCGAGATATCGGAGTAAAACCCTTTTAACGAGGCTCTCACCTCCGTGTGTTGGGAGTATTCTATGTCCGCCATGATTGAGTTTATCGACAAACCAGTCAAGGGGATCAATATAGATTTGTCCACGAGTCACCATGATGCGAAATACATTGGCCTTTTGTAAGACTCGGGGTTGGTCAGAGTGGTCCTGCAAATACGCCTCAACCTCCTGCTCCAACGCGGAAAGAGATAAGCCTGTCTCGGCGTCGAAGGGCGTTTCCTGAAACTGATTGAAAAGATGGTCACGGAGACCATCAAAAGTTCCCCACATAGATGGGGTCTCAGCAATACTTGTCGTTGTTTTCAATGATATATCTCCAATTAGTACTTATGTAAACCAGTAATTTGAGCCTAGGATGAGCTACTCATGGGACGCTCCTTCATCACGGCGATGGAGCGGATTCGACCTGAACGATATTTCCCAGGAAGCGAATCAGCCACGAAAAGCGAAAATGTAATTTGATTGAGGGAGGCAATCCCAGTTTCTAATGCATCTGAAAGAACATGAAGTTTAAAGCTCTGATCACTGAGTAAAAATTTATGAGTGGCACGAGCCATTTTTTGATCGTGTATTTTCTCGGTTGCTAGGTTAAAATGTAACAATTCACTACAACATTTGTACAAATGTCTTATTACCTTCCTGTACTAGTGGAAATTTGCTGATGGATTCTTGTATTTAATTGATACGTTAATACCATTATAATCCTTATGGTACTCATTCTTTTTAAAGAAGCTTTTTAGGTATGAAGATAATTCGAGTTCATAGC
Source organism: Bathyarchaeia archaeon (assembly GCA_036446055.1). Taxonomy (GTDB): domain Archaea; phylum Thermoproteota; class Bathyarchaeia; order RBG-16-48-13; genus DAOVBJ01. The sequence goes on from JAZFSF010000270.1 coordinate 3,748, forward strand.
TTTTATGGCTTTCAAAGTCTCAGGAACCTTCGAAATATTTTAAAAAATGGAAATTCTTGTAGCCTTGTTATGTCTTTACGACCTATACATAGTAAGTGTCTTTTCATTGATAGTAACTAGTTAGCTAGTTGCCTTTTATCAGCTATTACAATCCACCGTAAAGTTCTAAAAGATAGTTATAGCAGTCCAAGGATTAAATTGTGATATTATGTTAGTTAGCTAGGTAACTCGTATGCGTTCAGAAAAGGCAGTTTTGCATCGGTTGTTACGTTTAGACCGAGTTGTTCTAGTGGTTTCTCGTCACCCGTATTCATGAGGTGAGTGGTGTGCATCTCACATCCCTTCAGTTTACCTAACACGTCCCGACATTTTCTTGCATTTTCGTCTCCCACAGCACTTGCAGCAAGAGCATCCAGTACCTCTTTCACATCTAAAGATGTGCTATTCAGCCCCATACTCCCTTTTAATCGAATCATGCTCTGGATAACATCTCGAGAAATCACATCGATTTCATCTGGAATGTGTGCAATCGTCTTTACCGCATTTAGAATAGCTGCCGATTCTGCATGTAGCAATGACGAGTTCTTGCCAATAATAATTACTTTGCTCAAATCGTCTATTTCAATCGCCGCACCGCAGAATACGCCCCGATAGCCTTTACCTTCATCTTCTCTCCTTCGCGCATCCTCAGCTGCCACTCGTGCAGGTAAAACAACCAAGCGGTCCTCTGGATTGACGCCTGCCTTTTCTACGATTTTCTCCATCCGCTCCAAGGTGTCGTGAGTGGTATCGCCCTCCACGAACTCCCTATGATATCTGAAATGGCGCCTCATGATTTCTTGTTTACTGGCCTCACGAACTATGACGTCATTGATTATGCCTTCTTTAGCCATATTGACGCCCATATCGGTAGGTGATTGATATCTCGCTAAGGGATCGTTTTTATCTGCAATCTTTTCAATGATCTTTCGCATTATCGCGAAGTTCTCCACATCCCTGTTATAATTGATTGCCGTTATACCATAAGCATCCTTGTGGAACGGGTCTACGAGATTATAATCGCCTATGTCTGCAGTAGCTGCTTCGTAAGCAATATTCACTGGATGGTTGAGGGGCAAATTCCAGATGGGGAAAGTCTCGAATTTAGCAAAGCCGGAATTGATGCCACGCGCCCTGTCATTATAGACCTGAGCCATAGAAAACGACATCTTCCCGCTGCCCGGCCCAGGTGCTGTGACAACCACAATCTTCTTCTTTGTACTAACATATTCTTGCCCGCCATATCCACGCTCACTCACGACAAAATCCACATCGTGAAGATAGGTCGGCAACTCATAGTGAACAAAAACGCGTATACCCCTGTTCTGCAGCTTTTGTTTGAATTTTTCTGCCGAGGGTTCCCCATCAAACCTGTTAATCACCACAGCTGAAACGTCTAAACCTCGATCTCGAAGGTCACTAATGTCTTTAAGGATCTGGTCATCATAAGCTAACCCAAAATCACGCCTAATTTTCCTTCGCTCTATATCCTTCGCACTGATACAGTGCACAACCTCGATTTCACCCAAAAGACGAAGCATTTGTACTTTCGTATCGATTTCAAAGCCAGGCAACACACGAAAAGCATGATTATCGGAGCAAAGCTTACCACCGAATTCAAGATACAATTTTTCAAACTGCGCCACGCGAGTAAGAATCTTCTCCACCTGCACCGCCAAATATCTTTCTGTGTCAAAGCCGATTGTTCCGACCATAACTCATCCTACCGCAATTTCAACTAATAACAACTTATGATAGCAATAGATAAGATTTTATTAACATTTAATATCTTTCGCTGGATACTACAAAAAAACTGGATTTCAGCAGAACAAATTCATCTACTTTATCTATTCCTTGACTACAACCACTCAAATCCAACCGTGTTCTTCGCGCGCGCATTCTTCGAAAAACTTGCATACTAAAATATTCGTGTATGAAAACATTTGACCAAATACAATTGACGAGTGGAAAGGCGCAATAAAACTTTTTCATTCATACCTTTGAATTAGATGACATAAAGTACATCGATTCACACGGGATATTTTTATCGACGTGGATAATAGTAAACTAGAGAAGAGTCGGTGGAATTTAGAATCGGATAGCTAGAAGCGCGCTTGCATACTCGACTGGATTAGTTAAACTTAAATAAATTTGATGAGATACATTGTAAAGGTGGAATATTATGTCAGCATCTAACGTGAAAATAACTGTATTAAAAAGACTAGTCCTCAGTGATCTCGATAAGTATAAGAATGAACCATCTGTAGCTTGCACACGCTTAAACGATGGACAAGAATTCGTAAGCGAGAATAATCAAATGCCACAGGGGTTCTGTAGCTGGGCTTGGGCCGACATTCAAAGGGACGTGGCTATCCTAGCTATGAATGGAAACTTTGTCTGGGTAAAGGATGAAGGTATCGGAATATCCTGCTGTACAGACGGATTCAGACCTGTAGTCTTTAAACTCGAAAGGATATAAAAATAATCTAGTTAACGCCCGCTTCGCATATTGCACTGAGTAATCTAGCTAGCTGTCTACACACAGGTTTTTCTTCGTGAGAATCATCCTAAAACAATCCTTGTTTCCCAACACAGAATTCTCACTCGTGCATCCACCTGAGTAGAATCTAGCGCACGCTTTTTAACTTAACAAATATTTCAAGTCGCTTAGTAATAATATATGTTGTAACAAATGGAATGAAATTTCCCAGAAAGGCTATTGGGAGGCTAGCGGTAAGAAAGGGGATAAAGGATTCAAGAATTTGTTCACTGGCAAATGAACAGACATAAATAATTGTAGCGATTCCCAAGGATTTCCAGCTATATATAAGCATAGAAAGGAATATGTTTTTTCAAATTCTAGAACTACAGTTCTAGTTGTAGCTTGCTAACTACGATTAGTCGAGACCTAAAAGGGTGATTCTTAATCTCGATTATGGTTATTTGACGAGTAATAATCCAAAAAAGTTTGCCTGTTCATCTCGATTTTTTACTACGTTGAGGTTGAAGCCCATGTTCCGAACGGTGGTGTATACATCTA
>JAZFSF010000271.1:0-3644 GCA_036446055.1 Bathyarchaeia archaeon
CGCCCCATGGTGACGATGATCTTCAATGCATCAACCTCTTCAAAGGCATCACGATAAAACATTTAGATGGAACTTTCCAGCTCATATAAACTTGTGGATTTCCAATCATGAAGAACTGTGAAGTCGTTGAAAAACCTCAAGGGTAGATAAGAGACGTGCCCACAAGGGTAAGGAAGTTGCCTGCATCCAAGTAGAAACAGACTTCATCCTATCAATCTTTTTCTGGGAACTATTTGTCTGAAGGAGAATGAATATCTGCTTTGGAGAGGAGAACGCCTCAACTTCTCCACTGGGACGCGTCCTCTGAATGCGGATACAGTCATCCACAATACAACTCAAGACACAGGCAGTACAGAATACACAGAGCGTCTCTTCGACTCCCACATCTCCAGATTTCCAGTAAAGTGCGTGGGTCGGACAAACATCAATACAAAGTTTACACTCCACGCCTCGACAAGTCTTCTTGTCAATGCGGATCCCTCCCTCCTCAAAAAACTCCTTTACATCCAGAGACTCCAGAATCCGCTGTCTATTCTTCCTCTGCTTGTCGTCAGAAGCTGCTTCGAGTAGCTGAAAGATGTCAACTCCCGAATAATCTTCCTCCGACATGGACCTCTACAACTCCCTGAAAGCCTTAAATCGAAATTATGGGCGGACTCAACGTCAAGGCACCGTTTTCAAACATGATTCCAAATGCATTGTAAAAAGCATTCCAAAAGTCTCAGCCGTTGAAAAACACTGATCTCTAAAGCCGTTCTCATATCTGTCTTTGCATCTCCCAGACACCAATTACGACTCTCCTCAGATTAAAGAAGACTTCTATTCGAAGGTACTTTCGAGACTTTTCATCCGCATTACATCGACATCTGTGACATGAGAGATATATTAATTGCTATAATTCAATGTAAGATGGAGAGTAGGAATAAAAGGAATTATAACCATGAGATTTTTACTGTCTTCAAGGAGTCTACAGGATGCCAGTGAAGAACGGTATGAGGTAAGATTATGAAAACCTCTAGTGTGTATTAACTTCCTCTAATCTCATAGTTCTTTTGGCAAATCGTCCTTGCCTGAATGCAAGCCTTATTTGCGTCAACACAATTATTTTCTGTACAGCTTTTTGCCCGCGCCATACAAAACTTGGATTCATCTTTGCAGGAATCTCCCTCACTCTTCTGACACAGAGTAGAGATAAAGGAGCAGATGTCTTCCACTTGTTTGCATTGTTTTTGTTTACACAAAATCATGACCTGTTGACACAGCTGGAGGGCCATTCGACAGTCATAAGAAACCAATAGCTGATCAATTCTCGACAAATTCATCCTCAACCTTTGTTCCAGTTAATTTTTCATTAAGGTTCGAAGCTATCTAAATACATTTTCCTTTTAAAGGCTCTTCAAAACCTTTTCATACTTGAATCATGTTGGTTCCCGACATAATGTTACATGCTTTGACGATGTGTGTGCAGGCAAAATAGATAATCCCTTGTCTAGTTTTCTTGCCTCGAACGATTGCCAGCTTCTGCTTTAAGAAGAGCAACAAAGATGATCGCCATCTCGGTCACTACAACGGTGAAGATAATTCCTGAATAGAATGATCCAGTAGCATCCATAAGTAAACCCAGAACTAAGGGCCCTCCAAAGCCCCCGATCTCTCCGATGGAGTAGTAAAGTCCTCCAACCACACCCATCTGCTTTGAGTCTACGTACGGTAGATCCATGAGAGTTACCATGAGTAGGGGTGTGAGTCCCCTCATCGTAATACCTGCTGCTGCTAGTCCGATCCACATGAGTGGGCCACTGGCCACGCCTAGAACAAGCGTTGCGATACCTAATGTGAAGAGTGTTAGAGAAATCGTCAACTTCTTCGACCCCAAGGTATATGACAATCGTGGAATCAGGATGCTTCCAATGATCGCAAAGAGTTTCTGAGAAGAGACTGCTAAGCCAGCTTCGCTTACTGTCATCCCTTTTAGCTCCAGAATCTTTGGGAGCCAGTTTGAGAGGCTGTGGTTGACAAAGAATGATGTGACGCCGATAATCACGATCAGCCAAATGTTCCTCTTCTTAAACAACCTCGAGATCACGTCTAACACGCGTTCACTTTTCATCGACTCAGCCATTGGTCGGGACATGTGTGAGTTTTGATATCTCCAACCCACAAAGAGCCAGAGTAAAGCAATCACGAGACCGATGCCGCTATACATGACGAAGACGTTCCTCCAACCACCCAGCACAGGCAAGAAAAAGCTGTTAGTCGTGAGCAATGCCACGATACTCCCGACAGTGTTACCTGTGGTATAGACTCCTGTTGCAACACTTCGTTCCTTACCCGTAAACCACATAGACGCAAGCTTTGGTAAGCCAATAGAGATCATTGGACCGCCTATGCCAAAGAGAGCAACCGATAAAAGAAGGAATTCAAAGCTTACGGCAAACCACCTCAACGCTGCTGACAGCGATATAATCACCACCCCTAAAAAGAGGGATTTGTATGCCCCTAAAGAGTCAATTATCATGCCCACGGGCTGTGCAAAGAATATGTACACGAATTGCCAGCTGCCAAGGATGACGCCCATTTGAGCATAGGTCAGATTCAAATCATTCATCACTGGAGTGATGAGAATGGAGAGCGTAGAATGAATCAAGCCGAAGGCGAAGTAAATTAGCCAAGAAAGAGTGAGAATCATCCAGCGAGAGGTTGGTCTCGAATCAAAGACCCCGTTTGAATCCTTCCGCTGAAAGTTCATAAAAAAAGTCATCACCCAACTACAAACAGATATCCAAGATATCCCTAACACGCAAAGACGCAAACTATAATATTTTTCTGTTACACCATTTTAAAGTAGTCCACCGATTCAGAAATAGTAAACTATGCCCCCCCCTTAGATCTCTGTTTTCAAGCTAACCAGCGTGTATATTGAGTGCTGAATCGCGAGTACAAAATCGAAGTCCAAGACGCCTAAAGCTAGGAAAAGCAGAAACCTAAGACGGCGAGACCCAGAGTCGCTCTATACTATTCACGATCCAAAAAGAATTCTGCGAATAAAAGCAAACCCACATCAACAATATTGAAGAACTGGATTCTGTTAATCCATCCAGTCCACCTAGTTTTCACGGAAAGGGACTCGTTGTTTGAAAAAGCTTACCTTTCACTGATTAACGGGATGTCTTAAAGCTGAACGAAGGGGTTAGCTAGCTAACAGGCCTATGCTAATAGATGATGGGTAACCACTCCCCATGGTGGCTGAAAAAAACAATCCATACAACTATACATTGATTAAGGCGTAGTCGTCATATCAAGGCAAAATATGTTTCTAATTGATTTTCCTTTCGTATTTTATGGAATCATAATATATTCAACGATAATTAGGTGAATGTGCCGTAATGATTGTTGGTTCTCAAGAAAAGGATTTAACAAACATAAAGGCGATCGGCTTCGACTTCTTTGGAACTCTTGTGGAAGCTAAGGCGGAGGCTCATCATTGTATAAGTTGCATCTGTGAGAAGCTTCATCAACATGAGATTAATTTTTCCAATGACGAGTTCACGCGGACTTATCGAGCGGTGGCTTCAGACCAGCGAGAGGTGAGACGCAGCACTCAGGAGGAAGTCAGCAACCGCATTCTTTTAGCGGAAACTCTC
>JAZFSF010000272.1:0-3012 GCA_036446055.1 Bathyarchaeia archaeon
TGATTTATGCTGCTTTGTTCATGGAGCAGGGTACTGGTAAAACATGGGTGGCTATTGCTCGTTCTGTATATAATTTCCTGCGTGGTAAGATTCAAGCCGTTTTAGTTATCTGCCCCAAATCGCTCACCGACACTTGGGTTGAGGAGATCATCACGCATTGCCCGGATAAAGTCAACGCGATCATTGCTGTATGGGATGCCTCCTTAAACAAAGCGACCGTAAAGCAGTTGGAATCGGTGCTATATAATAAGGATACCAAACGGCTCACCTTCCTGATTATGAACATCGAGGGCATTCGCACTCCCAAGGCCAATAAACTGGCCCACTGGTTCATCCGCCGATTTAAAGTGCATTGCGTCTGCGACGAATCCAGTAAGATTAAGACCATCAGCACCAAGCAATCTATCGCCGCCCACGGCATAGCCGACTATTCAGCCGCCAAGATTATCCTAACAGGCACCCCAGTAACGAAAGCACCAGCAGACTACTACAGCCAGCTGCGGTTCTTGATGGGTGCGCCGCTAGGCTTTAGCAATTACTACAGTTTCAGAGCGCGTTACTGTATACTGGAAAAGAAGGTGGTGCGGATCGCCAAACCATACTTCGACAAGAAGGCAAAGGAGTTCAAGAAAACCCGAAACATAATAGTCATCACTGGCGCGCAGAATACCGAGGAATTAAAAACGAGATTATTACCATTTTCGTTTTTCGTAAAGAAGAAAGATTGCCTCGACCTGCCGCCTAAGATTCCTCATGAACGCAAATGCCAATTGACCAAAGAAGGCATGCGGTTGTATAAGGACATTGCTAAGATGATCGTGGCTGAGATAGAGGAGGATCGCTATATCACCACGGAGATTGCCCTCACCAAATTACTCAGGCTGCAGCAGGTGATAGGTGGGTTCCTACCGTCCGACGATGACATTCACGCAACACCTATCCCCGGTAGCAATCCTAAAATCGACCTTTTAGTGGAAACCATCGAACAATTCCCGGGGCCAACACTCATCTGGGCTAGGTTTAAAGCGGAGCACGTGGCGATTATCCGGGTGCTACAAGCCATCACAGCCGCCGATAGAATTGGCGAGATAACCGGAAGGGTGAAGAAAAATGAACGAGAAGACACACGCAGAGCGTTCCAAGCAGGCCAAATTGATTATATTGTATGCACGCAGTCGTGCGCTGGTTATGGATACACGCTCCATGCCGCTGAAAACGAGATTTATTATAGCAATACATTTAGTTATGAACATCGCATACAGTCGGAAGATCGCGCTCACCGAATTGGACTCACTCATAAAGTCAACATAATTGACCTCTGGTGCCCTGTTTCATTACCACGCTTCATTGATATAGATATGAAGATAAAGCAGACGCTCAAAGCTAATTGCGATATGGCTGAGCTATGCACTGACGTGAGGGATTTGATATCATGAAATTTTTCACTGGGCTCCTGTTTGGCTGCCTGATCACTGCGTTGTTTATTGGGTTGATGTGGGCTGAGCCATGGATTGAGCGCGACCGGGAAAGGTTACAGAACGAACTTAATGCCTATCGCATGTGCATGTTGACCGCCGCACTTCACCGTTGCCAGATGACGCCGGAAGATTTTGTGCGCTACTGGGAAATTAAACATTTGCTAGAGGAGAAAGCAGAATGAACATTGTGCTAAGTATCTTATTAGGCGTTATCCTCGGCATTCTTGTTATTGCGTATGCTATGGGGCCAACAGTCACCCGGATGCGTGAAGAGCACGCATTGATGCGTGAATTTGTGGAAAGACTTTCTAATTGGTCTTGGAGTGGCGATGAAGCTAGAATGTGCGCGATAGACCTACTTGAAGAAATGGAGGAGAAAAGCAATGAGTAAAACAATACTGGATGAATTAGTACAGGCTGACCCAGCCGCCAAGATGGTGACGGACGAGCAGTTGGGCACGCTGGGAGTAGCAGTCAACAAGATGCTTAATTTCCAGATTCAGATACACGAACAGGAAATATTGCTTAAAGCGACCAAAGCGCAGGAGCGAGAATACAATCAGGGCGTGATCCCGCAGTTAATGAGCAATCTGGGATTTGAGTCCATAACCGTAGATGGCAAAAAGATCGCTGTTAAAGATTCAATTCAGATAAGCATTCCTGCACCGCAGCGACCAGCCGCCTATAAATGGCTGGACGATAATGAGCACGGCAGTCTTATCAAGACAGTGCTGACTGCTAAATTCGGTCGCGGTGATAGCGATGCTGCTGAGGAGGCGCAAGAAGCATTGGATAAACTCGGAGTGAGTAATGACTTAGTTGAGTCAGTTCATGCCGGGACACTAAAGGCCTGGGCCAGAGTAGAATTGGAACAGGGTCACAGTTTGCCATCGGACAAGTTTAAAGTCCATGTGGTAAAGATCACCACGGTGAAGTAAGAAGCAATTTTGCTTAAATGATAGGAGAATGACATGAAAGTGACATGTTTAAAATGTAATGGGACTGGAATACTTCCAGGGGTAGGAACGTGCTGGGATTGCCATGGCGCAGGTTTAATAACTGAAGAGAATCGTGAAGGTATAATTGCGAAAATTCATCGGTATATTGTAACTAAAAACCCTGAACCATTAGTCAGGGATAGATGCGAAAGGCAAATTGAATATTTGGAAGGCTTAACATTTAAGCCTATTGTCAAAGAGTCAATGTACAATTTGTCTAACCCTGATGAAAGGCAATCATTTCTGAAAGAAATATGTTACCCAATTGAGGGCAATCCTGAACTCAAAACAATACTTGCTCGCGCCAGCGAACAGCATGCGACAGTATTGGTTAAACTACAACCTTATACATAAGGAGAACAAAATGGCACGTAAGAAGAAAGTAAGCAAGAAAAGAAATGGTACCAAGGGTGCGAACAAGCCTAGCAATGAAACGCTTAATGATCTGTTACAGGATCAAGGGTTTGAACTCGCTACAAGTGGCAGTTATGCTATGCCATTCCTACGGATACTCCAGAAGTTGTCCCCGGAAGTTG
>JAZFSF010000273.1:0-2349 GCA_036446055.1 Bathyarchaeia archaeon
TCTTCGAGAAACGGTGCTACAGTGGGTAGAATCCCGTTGTTAATGGTGGAGGAGCCGATGACAATTCCTTTTGCTTCAATAAGTTCTTTTAGGATGTCTCCTCGATCTGAAAAGGGGAGTCTGAACAGCATCGCTTCAACCCCCTTATTGCTGATGCCTTCGACAATTGCTTTAGCCATCTTCTCCGTGCTACCCCACATCGTATCATAAACAACGAGGATCCTTCTTTTTGCCTCGCCCCTAGCCCATTTGAGGTAGGACTCAACGATTTTCATCGGGTTACTTCGCCAGATGATTCCGTGGCTTGGGGCGATCATGTCGATTCGTAAGCCCAGTTTCTGGAGTTCCTCGATCTTCTTAATCACGAGTTGACTGAAGGGCCATAGTATGTTAGCGTAGTACTTCGTTGCCTCATCCATCAGTACGTTCTGGTCAATTTCGTCGTCGAATCTTTTAGACGTTGCTATGTGTTGTCCGAAGGCGTCATTTGGCAACAGAAGTGCCTCTTCTTCTATATAGGTGAACATGCTGTCAGGCCAGTGAAGCATGGGCGCTTTAATGAATTGTAGTTTTCTCTCACCGAGGTTGATTTCGTCGCCAGTTGTGACCTCTTGAAACTTCCAGTCTCCGAAATAATGTTTCTGTAATCCTCTTTGACACTGGGCGGTGCCCACGACCGTGGCGTGAGGCGCTACTTTCAACAGTTCAGAGAGGGCTCCTGAATGGTCGGTCTCCACGTGATTAGCCACGACATAATCGATTGTGGAGGGGTCTATAACTTCTTTGATCTTTTTGATCATCTCTCCCGCAAAAGGGCCGTACACGGTGTCGATCAATGCCGTTTTTTCGTCAACGATGAGATAGGAATTGTAAGTAGTCCCGCGATGGGTCGAATACGTGAAACCATGAAAATGTCTCCTGTTCCAATCGACGACTCCTACCCAGAAGATGTTTTTGAGGATTTCGACGGACCTCATAATGCATTACACCAAAGGTAATATCCGCTTTACGGTCATATTAAGCTTCTCGAATCGTGGAATTCTCTTTTTTCAGGGGTGAGTGATGGCTGAAACGTCGATTGTACCTGGAATTATTGCTCTACTTCAGGTATCGACTGAGTCACATATTTTTCGCAGTCTTCTTTTTCATCTACAGTCTATGTCAAAGAAAGTCGATTCTGCTTACACCTTTCTGTGAACGATTAGCTGAAGTTAACTAGGTAGTTTTGATTTAATGTCACACGAAGTCGCGGATGAGCTTCAGCAATGTATACAAAACAATGGGCATACTGACCATGCGTGGTCACTTTTCTCGCATTCGTGTTCAATTCTGTTATAGGCCATTACAGGGGTGTGCTCTAATAAAAAGAAAGAAGCTATAATTTTCGTCTGTTTAAACAGACTTCTGACCGGAAATGTATGTCCTAACAAAATTTAAAGGACATTTGGAGGTAACCAGCTGGGTGTCTCGCTGTTTAAGTTGTTCCAGTTGCCTTCTCTGCAACGACTTTGCCTAGGTCACGGCACTTTTGAAGGGATTCTGCATCTATATTACTTCCATGTCTTCCGCGCATTCCGTTAGCTAAAGAGACAGGAGGTGCTACAACCTGGATGCCTAGGGATTCCATGTTAGCTTTTATTTTATCTGCGACCCATCCACCGTCCCACTCGTAGGAAGCGAATACTCCGCCTATTTTCCCGGAAAGGTTGAGCCTCTTCGATTCTTTGTGAGCTTCAACGTTTTCTAAGAAGAAGCTCATCTCCTGTGTTACTCCACCATACCTCGTGGGTGAACCAAAGATTAAAGCATCAGCTGAATTGAGTTTCGATATGCTGAAGGGTGTTCCGACTTTGATTAATTCGATGTCTGCACCCTCTACTCCTTTAGCTCCTTCAACCACTGCCTTCGCCATTCGCTCCGTGAAACCCGTTTTACTGTCAAACACAACAAGTACTTTTGACATTCACATACCTTCTCCGATATTTCAAGTAATTGAGCCCGAGACGGTTAATAAAACTTGTGATTATTATACATATTATGGTTTCTTCATGAACTCGATGAACTCGCTGAGCGTTCGCTTTTTCAGCGTGTAATTAGTCCTCCTCTCTTTTCCAATCGTTGAATGGGGTCTCGGTCCGTAGTCGTGGCCAGGGTAAACCTCAATATCATCATCAAGCGTCATCAATTTCTGAAAAAAGCTGTTGTACAGGGCCTTGGAGCTACCTCCAGGAAGATCAGTTCTACCGCACTCACCGACGAAGAGAGTATCGCCTGTAAGAAGCTTTCCATCGAATAGCAAGCATATGCTGTCAGAGCAGTGTCCTGGTGTATGAATCACCTCGATGATTA
>JAZFSF010000274.1:0-3363 GCA_036446055.1 Bathyarchaeia archaeon
CGATCCGGGAAACAAACACCCAGCCAATAGGCCGCTTAGTCCTGCTCCGATGATTTTCATTCTGTCTCCTTTAATGCATCCGCTGCTGTCTTTTTCATATCAGCAATTACCGATTCAGCGTGCTCAAATGGGTCGATTTTATATGGGCCCTTGCCTAATGAGATTTCATATAGGGCAGTACGGGCAAGTGCTAACTTTTCTTCGGTCGTTTTCATATCGGTAACACCACTGGATTTTTAGCAGTGTCTACAGAAAACGCAACACGCTTATTATGCCGGGTACGAGAGCGATGACGCTCTGCGAATGATTGTAGTTTATCGTTGGACCACTTTAACCGATGTGCAAAGTCCCGGGCGACGTACAGCCAAGACACGCCACTGCTCCACCCTGCCCGTTGTATCATCAACTTCATCCCCGGGTAATCTGCAGAGCGTCGTGTGCCGTAGCCGAAATGTTTAATCAATTCCATTTTCTCAGCTTGTAATGCTTTCTGCTCATCCCTGATCTGAAATAGTCTATTGAGCTTCATTCTTTCTACGGTAGTCATTTTACTCTCCTCAGCCATGGGCGCAATACCCATGATTTTGTCTTACAGTCAATAGTAGGGCGCAAATTGAGTCTCTTGCACTCAGCGCGCACTTCGTTAAATGGGGTTGCCCCGGGCAGGTGTACTACCCGGGGTCTTTGGGACTCCTTCATGCCTTCTTGGTTTTGCCTGAGGCTTTGACGCAGCCCTTATCGAGCAGCTTGGTGAGGATGCCTAAAGCCTGACCGCGACTCTTGACCCCATCCAATTTCTCAACTGCATCCACAAAGGCTGATGTTGCCATGCTGCCTTTCTTGCAGATCATTTGATATGCTGCGTAGCGTGGGAATTTCTTGTAGAACTGATCGTCCTGACCCTTAACAGCGGTCAGCTTTTCCCCACACTGAAAACCACCAGTCTTGCGACCTGGCTTCTTAGCTGGTTTCTTCCCGGCAGTTTTCTTTGCTGCTTTCTTTCCTGTCTTCTTTCTTGTGGCCATTGGCCCACTCCTTTGAGTTACTGAGGGCAGATTATTGGAACAACGGGATATTTTCATTTGCCCTCGAATATAACTATCGTCATATCCCGCTTTGCGCAAACGCGCAATTTCTTTACGCTCCTCTTTGGTCCAGGGTTTGATGCTCATTCCAATTCTCTACGAATTGTATCAGAGACATCCTTTATTGCATATGCGATAGCATAATTAGGAGTCAAAGCCTGTTGGTGAATCGGCATATCCTTAACTGGCTCTAACATACGAGCAGCATTCTCACTCAATGTCTGAGCGATCCGGGCCATAAACTTATGCGTATTTGGTGCTAGTTCGACGTTCATTTTTGCTCTCCTCAGGTTGATCGTTGATTATATACTAAAGTGTGGCTTGATTAAAGGTCATAACTATGAACGGCGCTCGCCATTATGCACATGAGTCGCTTCTTAGCCCGGGTGACAGCTACGTACCAGTTGCGATGCTCGTTATCCGGGTCAAGCAGTGCCGCGTCTAAGATGTTCCCGGTCTGGTCCAGTAGCACTACCACGTTGTCTGCCTCCCTGCCCTTCACCTTATGTATCGTGGACAGTTCTATTAGCGGCTGCTTGGTTAGGTCTTTATGGATTGCTAGGGCACGTTGGTAATAGTCGAGTGTATCAGTATCGTTAATTGTCCGCGAAAATATGCCAACTGGATCCACTTTCTTTAGATCAATATTCGCCTCCTCAGCAGTGACCATTCCTTTAGTCGGTAGATGAACTAAATCCAGCACATTGTAATCCAGCGACGATTCCCAAACAGCCCTGCGCAGACTTTCAGCCTGAACTGATTCTCCTTGCTGTAGCTTAATAATTGTCATGATCTTTTGCGCGATGTTATTGTTAACTGAGTAACCTTTCTCATCCCGGTAGATTTCCCCAATACTCTTCAACCACCACCGAATATCATCCAGCATGAAATCCGAACGCGCCAAAATGAACCAAGACTCATCCTTGTGCTTAGCAAAAGGCACAAACGTATAATCCCCATACATCGTGAAACTGCCGGCTGCGTCCCGAGGTGCCCAGTGCTTTTCCTGTCTGGTCTCTATCCGGTTCACTATGAGATTGGCCACAGCTGCTACTTTTCTCGGGCAACGGTAGCTCTGCTCCAGTATAATTTTCTCGTCAGCAGGATACTCCAGCATTTTGTCTACCCGGGAACCGGACCAAGCATAAATTGATTGATCATCGTCACCCGCAACATACTGTCGCTCTGACTCACTAAAGGTATTCTCAATCACCTCCCATTGTTGGCCGTTCAAGTCTTGAACCTCATCAATAATGGATACCTTGACCTGCGTCTTAATTGGTGAGGCTAAGTAATTGTCAATCATATCTTGAAAGTCTACCTTGCCCGTCATCATCTTCCATTCTTCATACGCAGTAACAAAATCCTCCATTATGCTAAAGTCATGAACTATCCAATCGGTAGATGCCATCCACGCATCCTTGAGCGAGATTTGCGCGGCCCGGGCTAGATTATAAGCCTCCAGAGCTATGTCGCCTCGCTCCTTGCGTCTGGGGTTATTGCTGAACTCGATGACCCGGTGAATCTGCGCGAACACCTTCAGGTCATAACTGGTAATAACTTGCTGCCCGGGTAGCCGGGAAAGACTGAAGCAGAGACTATGGATAGTGCGGAACCAAAACATGTCCTTTTGTTTGAGCTTAAATTTGGTCGCTGTCCGCTTCTTTGCCTCGTTCACTGCTGCATTAGTGAAGCTGACAAATGCTATCTCCAGCGGCTGCACTCCTGCCTCCAACTCCTGCTCAATGACCTCTAGCAGCTTGGTAGTTTTTCCGGTTCCCGGTGGACCGAATATTGCTGTTCTTTTCATTATGACCCCCAATATGGGTACCTGAGTATTGCCATGCTAATTGCTGTGATAAGCAATGTATAAAATAGCACCCAGCCGCCATGGATGTGTTTCATCCGCCTTTCTCACATGAAATGATATAAGAGTCTATAATGCCCTCAGATTGGACTGCATAGTACAAGTCCATCAAATTGTTCGCTTGAAACTCTCTAGTTTCAACATGATCCATTGCCCAGTATTTTACTATCCACATTTCAGTTCTCCTTAGATCGTGAGTGATTATGGTTCTCATCCTGCGTCGCTTTATAGATATTCCATAAGGCATATGGGCCAGTGTCATCGTAGCGGCACATCTGTAGACTGGTTCGTTTTCTGCCACGCCGGGTAACATCGTCACCCCACCAATCCAGCCACTCGTCGAAACTTAGCAAGAACTCTATGCCGCGCCGTTTAGCGCCCTGCTTTTGGTCGATGTAAGCATTGTATCTT
>JAZFSF010000275.1:0-8834 GCA_036446055.1 Bathyarchaeia archaeon
TGTTCCTGCCAAAGGCGAGACTGCGAGATGGATTGGCTCTCGCCAAGACAGGGGTTGTGACCGCCTCCATCAACTCCAGTGATGGCCTTGCCATATGCCTTCATGAGCTGAAAAAGAATTCGGGGATCGGGTTGGACGTGACAAACGTGCCGATCGCCCCGGAAGCCAGAGAATTCGCTGAAATCCATGGATTAAACCCGGAGAACCTAGCGTTGTTCGGTGGAGAAGAGTACGAATTGGTACTCACCGTGAAGCCTGAAGGGTGGAGGAGTGCAATGAAAGCAGTAGCAGAAGCAGGGGGAAACTTGATAGCTATAGGAAATGTTGTCGAGGGAACAGAGGTTACCCTGAGAAAAGGAAACGTGGTGGAGCCGATTCCGCTTCGAGGATGGGAGCACTTCAAGAAACCCGTCGTCTAAACAACAGGGTTCAAACAACATCAGAAGCTGGAAACATCGTTACCTTGAAGTTGAGATCCTTGCCACCCTGAGCCGTGAAGCAAAATGTCTCCTTAGGCTCCATAAGGTTTCTAACGTCCTCAATACTCTAACTAGCTCTAGTTAGTTGTTCTTTCTTTCCCAATACGTCTCGTGTCCGCGACAGATAGTTTTAAGCCGTCCCAAAGAGGATTGTGGGATGGTTTATTGTCGCTTGATATCAGGTATCATGATCATTATCGGAAGGATGATGAAAGCTTCGCCGATCAGGTTGATCCACCAGAGGTAATCGGGGTTGAGGTTCCAGATCACTCCGCCTACAATTGGAGCGATGACGCCGATTATTCCATGCGCCAGCATTGTTATTCCTGACCATCGGCCTCTTGCTTCTAAGGGAACCAGTTCTTGATCGAATGCCGTCCAACCGATGAATAAGGCGGTTTGAAAGCCTTGCATGAGGCTTGCGAGAATCAGGTACTCTGGATGGGTCACGGGAGTAAAGAGCGTGATGAGTATGGAGGCGCATCCAAAGACGCGGGACACATAGGCGGTCTTTTTTCGACCAAATCGTTCAGCTAGGCGACCAGCAATCATGGAGAAACAGACAGTGACCGCTGTCGAGACTGTTCCCCTCCAACCCAAGATGAATTCGTCGGCGCCCTTCACATCTACCATGTACAGGGCATTAAACGGCATCCGGATATGAGAGAACAGGGTTTGAGCGCTTTGTCTGAGAAGAAGTAGTTTTAGCCCCGGTACCTCGTGCAGGACACTGAAGAAGTGGCTCAAGACGCTCGTTTCACGTCGTACGCGAGTAAAGTTGACCTCACGTAGCTGGGTCGCGAGGAGTCCGAAGATGAGCAGGCCTACAGCGAACTGAACGAAGAAGAGAGGACGTATGCTGTCTGCGGAGTCTAAGCCACCGAAATAATTGATGATGAGGGCACAAATCATGGGACCAAAGATGCCGGCCAAAGAGACTATCGTTCGATGGAATGATAGCCCTTTAAGCCGATCCTCATTCCGGAGCGACCCGATAAAAAGGATCTGCGAGGCTGGGCCCATAACTCGTTGGGTGATGCTTTGCCACACGTTGATCAGAATGCAGATGGGCCAAGTTGTAGCGAGGAAGCGTAACAATGCAGTAGGCAGCGACAACGCCCTACCTACAACGTACAGCCGTTTCATCTTTTTGGTGCGGTCAGTCAACCAACCGGAGGGAACAGCGAGAAGCGCAACCACCGCGTGATTCACGCTGGTAATCAGCCCTAGCTCAACCGTCGACGCGCCCAACCGGTCGATGAAGATGTTCCAGTACTGGCCGCCGCCAACACCCTCACCACCGCCTTGACCGATCAGTCTACCCAGAACATCTCGTGCCAGAATCACCTTGAAGTTCCTGGATTGTTTTTGCCAGAAACTTTTGAGATCACTGACCACTTTCAAGAAAAAAAACACCGTGTAAAGGATTGTCTATGATTGCGAGTATAGCCTACGACTAGCTACCTACGAGTTTGCACTGTGGAATATTAGTGTTTCTTCCAAGGAATACCAACCCGCCAATCAATAGGAAGAAGAGATCGTCGAAAATCTATGGTTTCGAAAGCAAAGGACGCGGACACCCTTGTCATAATACAGATACAATCGTTATTATGGCGACGTATTCAGAACAGAGGAAAGCCCAAATCAGTTACCAGCTGTTAGAAAGAAATTCTATCGTTTATGTATTGGGAGTTCAAAGAGGAATTAGATGACACCTCTCAGATAATGTCTGGCGGTTATCGAGTTACATCTCTTTTTTATGACGGCTTTTTGGCGAAGGTCCCGTTGGTAAAACGCTTTTGCCACAAGTTCAGAGAGCGCAGGGTCCCTTCTTCGGAGATCAATTCCAAACGAGTTGATGCCCATATTCTCCAGATCGTCGAGATAATCCAACAAGAAGAGGTCTGATGAATTAAGGATGTGAACGAATCCAAATCGGTCCCGATAAACTGGAAATCGCTTTCGTTTCTGATCTATTAGGATGCCTTCCCTCAACAAAGGATCTCGGGAGACCATTAACTCGATCCTACCGAACACCATCACCTCAATTAGTCCAGAGTAATGGTGTGCAATCTCCTCGATATCGTCCTTAGAGAGCTCGACAGACAGCGTATACTGGAATAAGTTTGGAATCGTAAGGCTGTTAAAAAAATTCATGGCGTAATGTCCATAGAGCTTACGACTCGAGTAAGCCTCAAATTGGTCTACGGAGCAGATCATCAGGCTCTCCGCATCCGTAGAGGATACATCGAAGGAGAGCCGCGGAAGAATCAATACGCACTCTACTCCCGCCTGATCACATAGGGCGTACGCTTCTGGAAACTGGCTATTCCAATCAAAATAGACTCTGTCCGCGTATGGGATCACGGCTTTCAGCGATTTAAGAGAGGACACATAGAAGGATAAATCGCCTCTCGTTGCGTCCCGGTGGATAGAGGGGAATGAGAATCGTCGTATCTTTGTTTTCCCGGAAGCGGGAGGCAAGGTCATCCCAGTAATCTGTTTTTGAATCGAATCGAAGTCGCGATCTTTCGTCTTGTATATCTGATATTCCCCTTTCGGAAGTTTGAATGGGGGACGTAAGATCATATACCCCTGTTTCCGCTCAACCTTTTGGATTCCAAAGCCTCCGACCTTCTCATCTTGTCGGTATAACGTTATCCCGTCATTTGATCTGAGAGTTTCGGTCTTTATCGCCATAGTCTTTCCGTCGAAATCGATGGTTCCAAGTAGTCGTCCACGCGAGCCAGCGTAGGCTCTGTGCATAATGTTGTCGTCAGCAATGTAGCCTCGTTTGAAGCCGCGATTAAATACAACCTCCAACAATTCCTTTTCGCGTGGAGTTACAAGATGTAATCTACCAGCTTCGGCTCGTCTAATCGCATTGGAGTAAATCTTTGAAGTGAGATAAACGTAGAGGGGGCTTCGCATCCGCCCCTCAATTTTTAACCCATTAACACCTAACCGAAGAAGGGTGGGGATTGCTTCGACTCCGAAAAGATCGGCTGTGCTTAGCAAGTAACCTTTCTTCCGTCCAAGCGTGTATCGCTTTCTGCAGGGTTGGGCGCAGAGTCCCCTGTTTCCACTTCGTCCGCCCACGGCGCTGGAAAAAAGACATTGACCCGAAAACGAGTAGCAGAGAGCTCCATGGATAAAGACTTCAAGCTCCAGACGGGTGGCTTCCCTGATTTTTTCAAGCTCCTTCAGACGAAGCTCGCGAGCTAAAATCACCCGTCTAATACCGTTCTTCTCCGCCCAAACAACACCTTCAGGAGAATGGATGTTCATCTGAGTAGACGCGTAAACCGGAAGAGAAAACCTGTCTTGGATCAATTGTAGTAGACCCCGATCCTGAAGAATCACAGCATCGACGACAATTGATTCCAGATAATCCAGATACGAAAAGACCGATGGAACCTCCCCTTCCTTTATCAGCGTGTTTACGGTAACGTAGACCTTGACTCCCCGTTTATGCGCTGCTCTCACTACAGTATTGAGTTCTTGATCGGTGAAGTTCGCGGCTTGACGCCTGGCCCCAAATGATTTGCCACCAAGATAGATGGCGTCTGCTCCTCCAAGAAGCGCAGCCTTAAACGCTGCCATAGATCCCGCAGGAGCCAGTAATTCCATAATCTAACAATCCTTCAGACCACATATATAAGATATGGAAATAAGCATAATTACTAGATTTACGCAATAAACAGGATATAAACTTGATTTAGAAGTGAGGGCTAAAGCCTCATAAGCTTAAAAAAACAGGAAACTCAACTACACGTTTGGAGTTCTTTATAAAAGCCTTTTTTGGTAGATAAACGGAGATCTTCATCCACCTATAAGTAATATTCAGTGCGTTGAACCACGATATAGGCATAAGAAAATCGGTCATGATCAAGAACTCATGCTTAAGCCCAAACACTTTAAGCGTCTTAAAGGGCTATACAGCCTACTTATGACCCACGTCGGTTGACGTTTCTAACTCTTCGGTGTAAAATCTTTCAAGTCGATCTGGATCTGTATGTTGGATAAATAATCATTATGACGTTGATTCGAGACAGTAATTGAATGTGTTTCAGCTTCACGTAGCTAGCTTGTTGGTTTTCTATGACGTCAACGGACAGATGCGTCTATCTTAACGTTGAGGGCTTGAGCTAAGCACGTTAAATCCTCGTCGCTCATCCACTCGGTCTGGAGGTACTCGAGGATTCTGTTATCACTAAAACCTAGGTTTCGTGCTTCCTCCACAGTATAGCGGTAGGCTTCCACCTCGGTTGGGCGTTCAACGTAACTGTAATGCTGGTCGAAGAGCTCCTTTCCCTCCAAGAACTGCTTCACATGTACCAGCTCGTGAACGATGTCCAGGTAGATGTCAAGTATGTCCCCGTGGTTCAGGTACTGTGCGCTGATGATTATGTGGCCGTCGTTGTTGCTGACGCCCATATACCCCCGACGCCCACTAAATTCAACCCGAAGGTTACTGAGCACCTCCTCGGTTTGTTCGCCAAACAGTCTTCGAACAATCTCGACCTGCTCAAAGTCTTGGAAGTACTCTGTGAATCGGTGGGTTGACGCATGGGCGTTTCGGGAGATCTTCACTCCCAAGAAAGTGTCCATTTGAGTCAATTTCGTGCAGCCTCTGTCTAGATAGAACAAACAGGTATTCCAGATGCTCATTTCAAGTAATCAATCTGGGAGAAACTTGCTTAAACGTCGGGAGAGAAGACTAAAGAAGCGATGACACAGCCATAGTTGTCCATGGGAACCCTCAAAGTCTCATACGCGTAATGGATCTCATCGAGCTCGATTTCCCGAATCTTTGCCATCTCTTTAATCTTCCATTCAGCGATCTCTAACAAGGCATCCTTTTCCATGTAGCCGTGGGTCTCAGCGACTATCCCGCACTTACCATTCTTCTCCCAACCCCAAGAGATGGCAGCGCCAATATGCTCTCCTTCCATGCCATTCATCCTCGCGATCACCGCATAGGTTATGGCTCCGATGGTAATATCAATCCGCTTTTTCTGGAGGCAGCCTTTAGGCAGAATCGATGTGACCTCAACGAGGTTACAATGGGCGATCCCAGCGTTTTTAAGCGCCTGATCAAAAGCGTTTAACTCGGATATAGGGCTAGACGCGTTTCCACTCGTGATAAAAAATTCCTTAGGCACCATCTTTCTCAGCTTTCGTATCAGATATAAACGCTGAATATTAATCTTTTCATATTCACCCAAGCCTTTAATCTGTTAAGAACCATGTATCGGTCGGGCTTAGCGTAACCGCGTATTCAGTTGATCGCTTAAAGCATGGACATTATCTTTCGATTTCTTCGAGGGAATGATCAGCGTTTGAACATGCAAGTTATATTTCGGCTTGGCGAACCACTTCTCCTTAAAGCGTTTAACGCCGTCGCTGCCACAAGTTGGGCCTACATCCACCCATTTACAGCCCCTCTTCCTCGCAAACTTCAAGTTTTCGTACATAAGAAAGTCAGACACCAGTTGGCGATCCAAATATATGCCCAAGGGCACAACCATTATGTTGTTGTCGTCGACGAAGTCCACGACGTCAAAACCAATTAATTGGTCGCCTTGATAGGCTTCGATCATCAATCCATGATCATGTTTCCTAAAGAATCGATCTAAAGAGAGCAGTTCCTCATAGTCCCACACGTCGAGGGTGTGACGGGCCATGTGTCGCGAGAGAATGTAGGTGTGTTGTGATGTGAAGTCTCGAGTCTGTCGTGTGTGATACCCCAACGCCTTAACCTGCTTTAAACGATTACGGAGATTCTTGTACGTGTGTCCCTTCAAATCGAAGTCAAATTGTTCGACATCGATGTGGAAATCCCAGTCAACATACCTCGTTCTCACTTGAGGCAGGCCATGAAACGCTGTAGGTGACACAATGTTTAGCTTCGTAATGGGTAAGTTCATCAAGTCACGCACGCATTGGAAGCCATCAGCTCTACGGTCTTTCAAGCCAAACAAGATGACATCGGCTTCCCCAAAGGGATTCAGAAACACGGGAAAGTTGTTGTTGTAAAGTGCGGTCTGGTTCGAGACCATCGAGTAGAAGCATAAAAGATGCTCACACATGTACCCCTTCCTCTGCAGGTCTTCTTTCTCACGCGAGTTTAGTATCCGAAGCATTCACGGAACCACTTCAAGCAGACGACAAATATTACTTGCATACGGTCGGATATCCCTTATGAAGTTTATTCAGACCAACCTGTCCTGTCAAAGCCAGATGCGGACTTGAAGACTTGAGTCTGACAAAATCAGAAAGTGATGAAGGCTAGAAGACCTTTCTTTGGCTTTAAAAGGGACGTTAGAGGATTCAGGATTTCAGTTACATATATAACGGTTGATTTATTACAATGGAGCGCGGTCATAAAACGAAGAATACCATTTACCCCAGAGGTGTGGTCTACGAAAAGCCATTATTTAAAAGAACCGATTAGACCGTTGGATTTAGAAAAGATACAGAGCGTTTCAGAATTACTGCAAGCCTTCAATTGGACATCCTTTCAATCCCGCACCCTGGCTAAGTGCGCTGACATCCTTGTCACCATGTTAGAAGATCCGAAGAGACCGACCATTTTTCTAGGATTTGCTGGCGCTATGGTGCCCGCGGGCATGAAAGGTGTAGTCTCTACAATGGTGAAGAGAGAGATGGTTGACGTCATCGTCAGCACAGGAGCGAACATGTATCATGACCTGGTAGAGGCGTTGGGTGAGCATCACTACCTTGGCTCACCGGACGTAGATGACCAGCTACTCCAGGAAGAAGACATCGATCGGATATACGACACATTTGCCGATGAATCTAAGTTTCGGATGGTGGACAATATGGTAATGCGATGGGCAGACGAGTTCGCAGAACAAAGTGGGGGTGCCATCTCATCCCGCTTCTTCCTCCACCTGCTAGGAGAATTCATCGACGGGAAGAGCGCGCATAAAGACAAAGAAAACTCCATTATATGGACCGCTTGGAAAAACGGCGTTCCCATCTTCGTACCGGCCTTAAGTGACAGCTCGTTGGGACTCGCATTAACCCAGCACTACGTCAAATTTGTTGAGGCTGGGAAGAGCCCCCTCATCATCGACGAGATTAAGGATAACTATGAGATACTCCAGATCAAGAGAGCGGCATCGAAAACCGGTGTGATATATGTAGGAGGTGGAGTCCCGAAGAACTATATTCAACAGACAGCCTACCTTCAAGACATGTTTGGCATCCCCGACGCGGGACACGATTACGGTTTTCAGATAACCACCGACAGTCCACAGTGGGGAGGTCTTTCAGGATGCACGTTCAAGGAGGGTATCAGCTGGGGAAAGGAGAAGACTGAGGGACAATACGCTACATGTCATTGCGATGCCACTATTGCCCTACCCCTGATTGTGAAAGCCGCGCTTGAACGGTGTACAACGTTAAACCTGAGAGGAAGATTAAATCTGACATTTTAACCCCGATAATTGAGAGTTTAGCTGTCGTAAACGATTCAAATCATAACATGTGAGTCTGCTTAACAATGTTTCATGTAAAGAAGATGACTGCAGAGGATTTCGCATTCGCGGTTCACCTTACTGACACGATGAACTGGAATCTAGTAGAGGAAGATTTTCAGTTTATGAAGGACTTGGAGTCGAAAGGATGTTTCATCATACGGGACAAAGCAGAGAGAATAGGAGTGGCTACAACCGTATGTTTTGGTAAAATAGGATGGCTTGGGAACGTGATTGTCCGCGAAGAGTATAGGGGGAGAGGAGTGGGGTCCCTTCTAGTCAAGTACGCACTTGACTACTTAACAACGAAACATGTCGAAACCATTGGATTGTACGCGTACCAGAATAAAATCCCGTTTTACCAGAGACTTGGATTCGAATATGACTCGAACTTCGTAGTGTTAATGGGAAAACCCGAGTCATCTTCAGAGCACGTTCACCAAAGAGAAGCAACGAAAAACGATAAATCAGAGATCATTGATCTTGATCACCTCTGTTTTGGCGCGTCACGTCGTAAGTTATTGGTGCCCATTCTCGGAGAGTCAAGTAACGTGTGTTACTTATCTGGGGAAAAAGGGTCAATTCAAGGCTTCGTAGTGACAAAGGTGTATCCAGGAATGGCGGAAGTGGGGCCACTGATATGTCAACGAGGATGTCCCGACATCGCCACCGATCTGTTGAAGGCAGCACTCAACAAGGTAAGGGGCCTCGAAGTCATAACGTACGTCCCTGAACAGGAGTCAACGCTACGTGATACGCTAATGAAGCAGGGATTCAGTGAGGCTTTTCACGTAGCGAGAATGTTTTATGGAGTTCCCCGACCCAACGACTGCATATACATAGCAGAATC
>JAZFSF010000276.1:0-5901 GCA_036446055.1 Bathyarchaeia archaeon
GCATGTTTGCTTCAAAAAAGATACAAACTCAAAGGGCGTGAAGCTATCTAATTGTAAGCCATTTTCTTATATATAAGAGTTAGGAAGTGACTATATAATTCTAATATTTTAAAAGAACGATGAGAACAAGAGTGGAAAAACTAGTTAGTTTTTACAAAAAGGGTTGAATGGTGTGTCATCCAGGCAATAAACTATGATGTTGTGGGATTTAACTATAATTTACCCATAAAATAGTATTATAAAATATTTTATTCACAAGACTATCCATTATTGTACATGATATATTCATGAATAAATTTCAAAGCAATATATTTGTTTTATAATAGTGCGTGCTCTTTTCATTGGGGTTAATAAGCTTAACCAGCTAATAGCCTGTGATTTGTCACTTTTTTGTATAAAAAAACATCCGTGTAAACGATTGTATACATGTGTTAACTGAGTGATAAACAAATAACTTACAAATGTTTTGTTAGATTACCTTTTAAACAGGGTCCCACCGCTTATTAGAAACGAAAAAGGGAAGTGTGAAGGACTGCGGGTTTCCAAACTAATATCGTCAATAACCTTGTCTGGAATAGCTTTGGCTACTGTCTACTTCGCGGTAAGTTCTCTCTTGATCTTCTTTGGGGTTAACTAAGTTAGTTAGTCTACTACTAATGTTGTGTGGATGCTTTGGCTGAAGAGCTTAAGAAACGGGTGCTCAGGATAATCTTAAACTCCATTATCTTAGTTGTATTGACCATATCTCTCAACATAACTATCCCCGGAGCCTTAGTGATTATCCGTCTAATTCCGCAGGACGGCTTCTCTATCACCACAGCCCTCATGTTATTATTCATCATAGTGATGGCCTTCCAAGCTCTTAGAATAATTCTTGATCTCGTGAGACTCGTTGACTTTATCTCGGATTTCATCGTAAAACACATTCCAGGCTTGAAGTCGGGAGGTAAAATATCTGTTATAAAGGCTTTGAAAGAGATCGGTATCGTCATAATTATCGTCATTTTAACAACAATTTTATTACCCCTTTCCCTCTTAACGCCAGATATTCCGCTTCAATTGACTATAGGATTCTCCATAATCTCAATCGCAATCTCTATCATTCTGATATATGATGCGGGAAAAACCTTATACGCCATTTTACAGGCTGGTCTCGGATTTTTCATAGAGAAAGCTATTGGAGGCATAAAAGAAGCCGATGGCTAGAAAAATTTTTTCAAGAACACTTAAATGGTTAATAATCTTTTTTCAACGCTACAATAATCCAATGAAAAATTATTTCTTCAACATACGTACATTAAAGAAGTGCTTCTATGAGGGTGTGAAAAGACTTGTCATCAAAAGAAGAGAACTCAGCATCTTTGAAGCCCATTTATATTAGACAGATTCTCTTCAACTTCAGCAGTGGCATCATAAATCCATATGTTTCTATTTATGCAGTCCAATTAGGTGCTTCATCCGAAGAAATGGGATGGCTCCGCTCTCTCACAAACCTCTTTGGAACCATCTTACAGGTTCCTTGGGGTATCGTTAGCGATAAAATGGGAAGATATCTGCCTGCAATCCTCATAGGTGGACTGTTATCAGCTTTACTCTGGCTTCCTCTCCTCATCGTGGCAGAACCAATTCAGCTCATCTCCATTATAGCTCTCCAAGCATTGGCTACATCGATTGTTGCACCTGCTTGGGCTTCTCTGATTGGTAAAATGATGATAAAGTCGAGGAGAGGCGTTTTAACTTCATACATAAACATCACAGCTTCCATCGGCTCCATTGGAGCCACATTACTTTCTGGATACATCATGACCATAATTGGTGGTAGCCTTTCCAACATGTACATGATTCCAATTATTCTAGCAACCTTATTCGGTATTCTCTCCTCGATTGTGATGGTTAAAGTTCGTGAGAAAAAGAAGATTTCAAAAAGTCAAACTTCCTCTTCTTGGAAAGACTGGATGGAGCTTAAACGTAATGTAAACTTTCAAACATTATGCAAGGTCAGCTTTGTACACAGCTTCTTCATGTCTATGTCCTGGCCTCTCTTTGCAATAACTAAGGTTCAAATTATTGGAGCTGATATGATGCAGTTTGCCTTTATCTCCGTCATTTCAGGCCTTATCGGCATAATTATCAGGAGGTTTATTGGGCGCATAACCGATTATGCTGGAAGAAAAACCCTTTTAGTTATCAGTCGAGCAGGAATTTTCATTTATCCAGCATTATACGCTCTCGCAACCAATATTTACTATCTTTTCCTCGCTGAATTGATTGTCGGAGTCTTCGGGGCAATCTCAGGCATCGTCCTCTTCGCCTACCAGCTAGATATAACACCTAAGAATCAGCGAGGCGCTGGCATAGCCTTATATAATACGGTAATTGGAGTCGCTACATTTTTAGGTTCCCTCTCCGGCGGATACATGCCTTTCATACTATCCTTAGCAGGTGTTAACAGTTTTCTCCCCCTCCAAATCACGTACGCTATATCGGCTATAGGTAGGCTTGTTGGAGGCATTCTCTTCCTAAGAATTAAGGAACCAGTCTCTTATCCTTCCACTGTAAAACGTGAACTTACACGGATAGTCTCAGAGGATATTGAAAGGACTAGAGATCAGATAAAAGAAATAGACTTGAGAGGAGAGATGGCTGATCAGGAATTTGAAAAAGATAATGAGTGGCTTGAGGGAATGAGGGAAAAAAAGGACGGGAAGTAAGCGCGCGTTAGGTCTTCGACGCGTTGATTAAGGTTTTGGGGTAATGCGTCCACAGCTATGGTGGTGAGTAACCTTCCTTTACCCCTTAACGCCATGAACCTTTGGCTAACGTGCATACTAGGGTTGTGCTTGAGTGGCTAGAAGTGAAGTTAAAGAAGTTACAAAACCAAGTCTAAATTGCTAGCTAGCTAAACATCGTTATAAAACCTGTCTCGAAGGGAGATTATGGAAGGAATCAGAAAGGAGATAAGTGTTCCAATAAAATCGAATCTTTAACGGAATATAATGATTGCTAAAAACTTAGGCTGACCTGTTTTATGATATATCTCCATGGAGGCTAGCTAGATTAAGTTTTACCTCGAATCTACCAGAATAGTGCTAACACTAAAAAATTGGGTTAGCTTTCACACACCTCTCTCCTTCAAAGGGTGAGCTCTCGCAATATCTTCTATAACAGTTGTTCCCCAGCCAGGTTCAGACGGCATCTTCATGTAGCCATTCACAATTTCGGGCACATTTGTGACGAGTTCATCCTTGAGAGGAAGAGCATCTACATCCGTCTCCATTATACGTACGTTGGGTAGAACTCCACATAGGCTTGCACTAATAAAAGTTGACAGGTGACTGTAGTAGTTATGTGGAGATACATTAAATTCAAAGACCTGAGCAAGATCACCGATTTTCTTTGATTGACTGAACCCGTTCCAAGGAACGTCAATCATGAACATATCGGCGGAACGGTACCTAAAGTAAGGCAAGAACTCGCGCATGTAAATCAGGTTCTCGCCGGTACATATCTTTGTAGTAGTGGATTGCTTGACGTCGAGTATGGCCTTGGGGTCGTACATATCCATCTCAAGCCATAGGAGATCATACTGCTCCAGCACTTGTGCAATCCTCTTACAACTTTCAGGTTTGAAGTTGAAGTTAAGGTCAAGGCAAATATCCACATCAGGCCCGACGGCATCCCTGAATGTACCAATTAATGTATCAATGTGGTTCAGCATCGCCTTTGACGCTATTTGATCCGTCGTACCGGGTCCACCACCGAACCCTTGTTGATGCACGGTAGCTGGGTCGCCTGGAAATATGATGTTGGTTTTGAGTGCGGTGTATCCCCGGTGTACAACCTCTTTTCCAAGATTGGTAACGTCAGCCATCGTCTTTATAGGTGGATTTCCCAACTGTGGGTTTCGAGCTCTCGTGGTTCCACAGTGTGACCAGTAGACGCGAACGCTGTTACGGGTAGGGCCTCCGAATAACTCGATAACCGAGATTCCTAGCGCCTTGGCCTTGATATCTAGAAGTGCCAGCTCTATACCCGCCAGAGCCATGGAGCGGACGCCTGACCATCCTTGGATAGCCAAGCGTTCCATATCCCAGAATCTCATCTCGAAGCTACGTGGATCTTTATCCATGATGACGGGTTTGAAGTCCTTCACCGCGGCTGCCACCGCAAATGGAGCTCTTGGTTGACTGCATTCACCCCAACCCACGATTTCCTCATCAGTACTTACCTTTACAAATATCCATGATTGCCACCCTGCATCTACGATGATTGGCTCAACATCTGTAATTTTCAAGCTTCTTTGCTCCTTTCAAATTACAGGTACTGTTTTAACTATTATATTAAACTATCAATCATCTATCACGCCCTACAAGATGAATTGTTTTTGGAAGAAATTCCACTACCCTTCATTTCTCATTCAAGCAATATTGGTCATAAAGCTAAGGGTAGATGGCTTGTAATATCCATCTAGATAAATAAAAATATCCAACATTACTTCTACAAATCCATTGAAGAACATTCCAATCAATATTATTTCTAGATAAGCAGATATATTGAACATATTACTACGCTATCGTAAGCCATATTGTTAATCTATAGTCAATGAGGATATGTGCTTCACATTTTTGGATAGAATTTGGATGAAAATTGGATATTTTGAAATGCACCTAAGATAAAAATTCAAGAGTTATGAAAATTATTTTTGATACAGTAAGAGCTAGCTAAAAAGGAAACGATTAAGTAAAATTGAGTTAGAAGCAATTACAAAATAATCAACAATAAATAGACAATGAAGAAGCTAGATTCTAGCATCGTTATGATGATAATAAGTGGCGCTGAGCTAACTGCAAAGCTTTCAATTATGTGTTTGAGTGTTGGTTTGGCGTAATCTACCCAAAAGGAATATAGTTAGCTCAAGCCCAAGGGGGAATTTCATTCATGAAGTTCTGGAGAAAGTATAACTTGAGAATCCATACATCATTCTTGAATCTCGTCTATTATTTGTATCGTTGCTTACTATCTGATATAACTTGATAGATACTATGAATAAGCTAGCTAACAAAATTAGTGTGAGTTTAGATATTTAATAAAAGTGTTGAGTGTTGTATTAGTAGAATATAGATTGAAGAATACACTTCAACGTTCCCCCAACAATCGTTATGTTGTCTAAAGATTTATTGTAATCTATGTGTTGTCATGTTCAGAAGTTTGGAGTGAATCAAGTCTGAGTTTTGAATCTTCAAATTCCGTGTTTAAGATCGATATCTCTTTTCTTTAAACTTATTTTCGGTTTATTGTCTTGAAACGAATTTATTCCCTTTAATGAAAAATCTGAGTTTCCTAACCAGATCTCTCCTAACGCCAATTCTATTGGACCGTCCGATATTGGGGTTTCTTCCACTATCTGTGACGAAGAGTTTATTTTTATATGAAGTGACGAGGTCTCCGTTTACACTCTTATCAATCATTAGAGCTATAGTGAGCTTTCCGGGACCATTCGTTAGGTTAAAAAGCTTTGTAACAGCTCTATTTCTCTTCATGACCTCTATTCCCTCAATTGGCTCTATGGCTCGTATTAACACAGCGCCAACCTGGTTTGGGTTATGAGTGACTATGTTGAGCATCCAATATTTGTGGACATTATAGATGAAGGCTCTTCCTGGCTCATCCCACATAAGTTTGTTATATTTTTTCAGTCCTTGATACGCGCGAGATGCGGGGTCATCCAGGCCATAATAGGCCTCGGTCTCCACGATTAATCCCTCTAAAACATGCATATCCAATCTTCGGATTAACCGCTTACCTAGTAACTCCTTTGCAACGGTCTCTTGGTCACGCTCATAAAATATTTTGTCTAATATCGACCCTCGTGACACGAATCGCATCCCATCTTCATCTTTA
>JAZFSF010000277.1:0-5050 GCA_036446055.1 Bathyarchaeia archaeon
ACGCTGGAGCATTCTTCACCATAATATTTTTTGTGTATATCGGCGTTATAGCGATCAATAAAAATTTTCGTGATCATCGAGAACCCATAAACTATGTTGAGATCATGTTCTATGCTGCATTGATCATTTTTGGTTTCGCTATTAAGTTTCCCACTCTACTACCGTTTTTAGGTCCGATATCTCCGTTTCACTGTAATTTATTGACTTATGGATGGGTCGTGGTTTCGACTCTAGGTGGCGGAGGCATTATCCAAGGCGTAGCATCATTTTACTACCTTTTCACTCACGCCAAATCAAAGGCACACATAGTCCCAGATTCGAAGGAAGTGAAAGAAGAATGAAAGGAAACCAACTCTTCGATGGCTTTTCTAGAATGCAGGTTCTCCAATTATACGCGTGTGGCAGGTGTGGCGAATGCATGTTATCTTGTCCTATCTATGTAGAAACTCAAGACCAAAATCTTGCTCCATCATTTAAGATTCGAGCACTAAAGGCCCTAGCAGACACTAGATACGGGATTCGTGCTATGCTATTCGGCTCCAAAAACGATAACCAAGACGAAGTTAAGAGGGTTATGGCGTCAATCTATCACTGTACACTATGCGGTCGCTGCATGACCGTCTGCCCTTACGTGTTTGACCTGATCGAACTTTGGGAAACGGTTAGAGAGCAAGCTGATTTAAATGATTTAGCAACAGAACTTGGAGCTCTTCCCACTTTAAATCTTCTTGGCATGTTAAAGACAACCGTCGAAGAAAAAAATGTTTTGGGACGACCCCATGCTAGGCGCAAGAACTGGATGAGAAGACTCGACGTTCCAGAAAAAAATCGCGCAGAGACCCTATATTTTGTCGGGTGCGCAATATCATATACTCCATCGCTTAAAACCGCAGCCAAAGGGGTAACGACAATCCTCAATGCAGCAAAGGAAGACTGGGCTCCACTGAGTGAAGAATGGTGCTGTGGAATCCCATTAAAGTTTGGCGGCGAAACAGAACACTTTAAAGAATTTATAACCCACAACGTCGAAACTATAGAAGCAGCAGGCGCAAAAAGAGTCGTCTTCAGCTGTCCAGGCTGCTATAGAATGTTTAAACAGATATACCCAAAGATCTTAGGTCGACCACTAAAATTTTCTATACTACACATCGCTGAATTAACCGATGAATACATTAAAAACGGGAAAATAAACCTCAAAAAGTCAAAAGAGAAAATAACCTATCATGACCCCTGCGAACTAGCTCGATTACTCGGCGTAATAGAACAACCCAGAAACGTACTCTCAGAGTTATCCACCTCACTCTTGGAGCTTCCAGAAAACAAGGTAAACACATTATGCTGTGGCGGCGGAGGCTTATACAAAGCTGTAGATACAGAGACCTCACTTGAGATTGCTAAGAAAAGGATTCGCCAAGTAGAAACAATCGGATCAGAAACTCTTATATCTGCATGCCCATCCTGCGTCATGAATTTACATCAAGCTACACGATTTATGAAGTCAAACATAAAAGTACGTGACTTTGCAGACGCTGTAGCACAACAAATAGAAAACGAAAACTAGCCAGGCTTCAATTAATTATTCAATTAAGGAGCTCACAATGGAACTCGGTACCACGCTGTTAATACTCGCTGCGCTTTTCTGTGCCTTAGACATAGGTTTTCTTCTCTTAAACCGCCGAATAAAGCTTCGTGACAGATTAGGTAAAGTGTTAGCTTTAGGCAGTGCGGGTTCCGTGTGGGGTTCATTGCTTCTTTTACTCATATACATTTTCGACAACAATTTCTCATACAAGTATGTTATGGAACATTCTAGTATAAACCTCTCTGTTGATCTTAAGCTTTCAACACTTTGGGCGGGTCAGGAAGGTTCGCTTCTACTCTGGACAGCTCTAATCTTTCTATTCTACGTATTATTCAAACAACTCTTTTACAAGAGCGTTGAAGATAAACTTGTGAGGAGATCCTTCACAGCAGCAGCTATTTTGTGTTTTACATTCATCATCATATCGATTATCAGCGATCCGTTTGCTGTCACTGGTGAGATAGTGCAAGACGGTTGGGGGTTGAACCCACTTCTTAGAACATTTTGGAATGTCGTTCATCCTCCCATAGTTTTTATCGGCTATGCTGCTACAATTGTACCCGCTTCTATCGCGATTTCGAGGATGACGCAGCGGAACATTTCAAAGGACATCTCCTTACATAAAAAAATAGACGTTTTTGTGGACCTACAGATGGCGTTAACTTGGACGTTTTTAACGTTAGGCATCATCTTGGGGGGATACTGGGCATACATTACCCTTGGATGGGGCGGGTACTGGGCTTGGGATCCTGTAGAAACAACCTCTTTGATAGTTTGGCTGTTCTGCACGGCATACTTCCACGGAAAAGGATTACTGGACAGACGAAGCATCGGCAGTAACGCCTTGATTTTCTTGACCTATTTATCTACTATCTTCGCGACCTTTATCACAAGGAGTGGCATCTTAAGCTCTGTACACGGGTTTGCAGAGTCACCGGTAATTCAAATCTTTATCATTTTAATTTTCGGTTCCCTCTTTACCCTCTTAACAGCACTTGGATATCAAATCTCTTCGCGCCATGTTTCACTTGAAAGATTATTGAAGAAAATCAAAGGCAGTGCAATGATGCTTGGGTTATTTGGCTCTTTAATCTGCATCCTTGGGCTTATAGTAGTATCTTTTGTGGGCATACTCTATCCGACAATCCTCTCAGCTATAACGGGTAATCAATATGGGATTGAGCCATCGTTCTTCAACAGATCCTCAGCTCCCTTTGCCATAGGATTAATGATTTCAATCTTCTTCTGTACATTTCCAAACCCAAAACGAAGTCGTACACTCATCAAGATAATATGCATTGGAATAGGTTTGGGTGTTGTGTTTCTACTTTTCGGGTTTCCAACGAATAGTTCTACTGCTAACATTTCATTGCCTTTAGCGGTTTTATCCCTTCTCATCAGTGGTGTAAGATTTATCAAGGATTTTCTCAGAATCTCGAAAGCGAGTACTTTGCTGCGATCCAGCTCACATACCATACTTCATCTTGGCCTCGTCCTAATTTTAATCGGAACGTTGGTAAGTTCCAACATCCAGACCTCTGCTGAGGGATGGTATCATATCAGTAGCTCTATTGATTTAGGAAAGGTATCCATAGAAATGGACGAAATAATGTTTGATGAATATACAGGCCCAAACTCTTACTCGATAAGAGGACGAATCTCTATTTATGAAGGCGGTATACTGACTGGAGGCGGATACGCATACCATGGTTCTGAACCTGGCTGGGGAACATACTGTGGCCTTCTAATCGTAAGCAACATTGTGCGGGACGTCTATATCAGTATGCACAATATCCGAATGGATCCTGCAACAGGCGCAATCAATCAAGCCTATCTTGAAGTCAAAGTCATCGAATACGTTTCTCTAGTCTGGGCGGGTTGCCTAATCACACTAATTGCCATATCCACACTGCTAACGAGCTACATAACCCGAATTATCAAGCATAAAAGCTTATAATCATATATTCCGAAACGTTTTTACATCAATTATTGACAAATAAATAATAGGTGCATTGTAATGGTTAAAGTTGGAGATTATGAACTTAAGGAAGACCTTTACTATTGGGGCGGAGGAGAGAAAGGAGAAGGACAAACATGGGCCAAACCAGAGCCTGATGGACGAATAAGAGTTGGTATAACTGATCTTGCTGGGAAGCTTGCAGGAAAAATTCGTTTTATAAGGATAAAACCACCTGGTCGATCAGTCGAACAAGGTAAGGGCGTTGGAACCATGGAGACGGGTAAGTGGGTGGGTCCTGTAGAGTCGCCAATCAGTGGAACAATCGAAGAAATCAACCGGACCCTCAGAAGAAAGCCCCAAGCATTGAATACTGATCCTTACGGCGATGGGTGGATAGCATTGTTAAAGCCTTCAAATGCAGAAGAATTAGAAAACCTAATTCACGGCGAAGCAGCAGTAGATTGGTATAAAAAAGAAATCGAGAAAAAACAAAAACAGATTAAGAAAAAGTGACTGTTTCCCAAACAGCCACGTTTTTTTGATGTATTTACAAGGTATCTAGAAGATCGTCGACGGGAACACGGTTATCGTATACTCCTAATTCATCGGGGGAAATTCCCTGTGCGAGCCCCAAAAGCTGCGGATAGTGTAGAACAGGAATCTGAAACGACACAGAGTATTCGTCTTCAAGTGTCAACTGGTTGAGGTCGAACTGAATGTGGCAGAAGGGACAGACGGTTACTATGGCATCGGCTTTACTTCTTTGGATGTTCCCAAGTTTTTCCCTGAGTATTTGTAAAGCTATTTTCTCATCGACTCCTGAAACTGGTCCGCCGCAGCACATTTTTCTATCAAGAAAATCGACTAGTTGAGCACCTGTGACACCAATGAGTGAATCGAGTATCTTTGGATCCTCAGGATCATCAAAATGTATTTTTTTTTCAGGTCTCACAATGTGACAACCCCAATGTGGGGCTATCCGAAGATTAGTCAACGGCTTGACGATGGTTTCTTTTATCTTAGAAATCCCGACGTCTTGAAGTAGCACTTGTGTGAAGTGTTTAACCTTAGTTTTACCAGTATATTTCTTACCAACATCTCCCAGTATATCATTGACCTTCTTGAGGAGACTTGCATCAGTTTGAAGCGCATAGTTAACTCTGGTTAATTGGCCGAAACATCCATTGCAGAGTGTAACTAAGTCATATCCCTTTTCTTCAGCCAAGCTAAGATTTCTTGCTGCTAGAACAGTTGAACTTAGCTTGTCGATAAAGCCGAGAAAATAGCCACAGCAATTTGAGTATTCAAGGTTTATAAGCTGAATATCCAGCTTTTCTGCGACCTTTTTAGATGAGAGTTCGTAAGCGTTTTCTTTTTGTGGAATATTGCAGCCTGAAAAGAGAGCATATTTCAAGACTTTCATCCCTCCTCGATTTTAAGTAGCTTTTTAATATTTGTATGGCTTATCAACTTGGTTAATTCCTCACGATTTATAGTTGTAATAGGCT
>JAZFSF010000278.1:0-11299 GCA_036446055.1 Bathyarchaeia archaeon
TGGGAAGGTCGAAGTGTAGAGCAGAAGGAGAAGCTGATAAAGAGCATATCCAACGCGTTTGAAGAGAACGGAGTTGCGCCCGAACATTTAACGATCATCATCCATGACATTCCCAAAACTAATTGGGGTATGCGTGGACAACAAGCATCAAAAATTGGGTCCTGAAAGCACTCCGTTTTTCGTCCACAACCCTGAATACTCAGAAAACAGGTTGTTACTAACGCAGGAGTTAGGGTGAATGAGGTTTCGCGAAAACATTAGCTGATAATTTAGCACAGAAGTTCATGGTATAAACTCGGCGTTCAAGAGTGTTAAGATGTTTATAGTCCAGTGTATGCAGACTTTGTGCGTTCAACAAGTGTTGAGTCTCACTCGGACGTTGAACATAAGGTTCAGGATTCTAAACGAGTGGTTAATTTCTTTTGAAAGCTCTTCAGTATTCTGTTTTTCACGCTACATCCCAATCCTTTTGACACTATCATCAATATATCTGAGGGAAAATTGTTCAGCTTCCTGTGGAACGATAGCGTAGATCTAATGTAAACTTTGACTCTGTCAAATCGTTCCATGATCAAATTTGACATCATACTCGAGACGCTCTCACCTAGATTTGCATCCTTCAAATAAACATATGTCTGTCTGATGAGTATCTCTCTGTCAATATCAAGGCATATGGGAAGGCTTTAACCTAATTTTAGTCATCAAAAGACACTGCGAACTACATACTTCTGAGAGTTTTTAGGTGCTTCATAGTTCTTTTACCAAACCATTACATGCTCCTGTTTCTAAGGAGATTGCGATGGTTTTTACTAGCAAAGGGGAAGGGCAGTCAAGCTTTGAGATTTTTTGGAGAAGTATAAGGTTTATGCACTGCTGGTGTTATGATGATGCTTCAGAATTGACGGTTGATAATATGCCTTTTCTCCCCAGGCGCAGTTGAGGTTCGCCTGCAAAACTAGCGACGTAACCTTTCTCAATTTCAACCACATCACCAATATGAACACTATCTATTTGCTTATTCCATAAGCTAAGCTGTATCGATCCCGTCTCATCAAGGATGCTGACATTCGAAACATAGGATTGCCCTCCCCACCGCGTGTCAACAAGTTTCCTCAACGGAATCTTAACGATTTTTGCTATGACCCCGACGTCTTTCATTCCTGCTTTTAACTCGTTGATCTTCCTGTGCCTTGGTTCACTCTTCTTTGGAGAAGGTGTTGGAAAGTGTTTGATGTATTCTCTAAAGGCGTCTGGGATTCTCAAAGCTTCCTGTTTTATGGGGAATTGGGAAATCACTTTCTCCTTATTGGTCAAGAGAAACATAACAGAGTCCTGATTTATCGCTCTACACGTGATTGTTAAACTTCCACAGTGAGCGACTTTATGTTTCCATGCTCCGACAAAGGCATCTATCAGCAAATTCGGATCGACATCATGTTTCTTAGCGATTAACATGATTGATTTTAGGGGATTTCTGAATAAGCGGTAATTACCCCGAGGACGACCCCTACTCTGACCATCATACATCCCTGTTCTCGATACTTCTGTCAAAAGGCATAAAACCCCCACAAAAACATGAAAATCGCTTCTTAACCTCTCGTTCAGTTCTACCTTAAATGTAAACGATCATCTGCTGGAAAAGCCAGTACCTCACAGACAACTTTAATCCATAAGGTATTGGGCTCGTAATAAAGGCTATGGCTAAGCGACTAGAAAAAAAAAGGAAATACACACCTCGTTACGCTGTCAACAGTGAAATCTCGATAATTATCAGTTTTAACAGAGTCATCTATCGAAGATAACTCGATGTAATCTCTTCCTTCACACATCGACTGTTCATCTCCTTCAATCCAGCAGAAAAGGATGAACTCTTAAAGCGAAAACTCTTGAATTCCCCCTTTGAACGTGGTAACATTGATGACTTAACCTCAACACACAATCAATATGTTCTTCAAATGAGGTGAAAAAAGTGGATATATCAATGATTTCTGTGTAACAGGGAAAACGAATACTTAAATTAGAAGATATCCATTGTAAATATTACAATGAACGATGACGAAACGAATGAACAAGCAGAACAGATATTAATTGACGATTCCGCAGACTTCAATTTTTACGCAGCCCATATAGCCTATACCAAGGCTTGGACTGACAACCTCGATGAAACGATTAGACTTGAATTGAACAACCTTATGAATTCACTGAAAGAAAACGAGGTTAGCTATCCCGCCTTCTATCGCAAAATAGACCAATATCGGAACACTGAAGAACAAGTTAAAAAACCCTGGTTTAAGGCGAAGAAAAAGAGAGCGTGGAGAAAAAGTGAAGCAAAGAAAACACGCATAGGTCGACATAAAAACTAGGCTCCCCTCTAAACAATAAATATTTATTTTTAATTATAAGAAATGACATCGAAGGTAGAGACGTTAAAAAGGCTTTTGAGGGGAGAGTTCTGGTAGTCGAGGGCTCACAGGCCTCAGGAAATAATGGGTATTTTAATCAGTATAGTTTTGAAGGCATGAGAAAAGAGAAACTGTAACGTAAACGCTTTGTCAGATACCCTTCAGCGATGTAACTGGGGGGAAAAGAGATATGATGTCTTGGTTATCTACACAATAAACATCAAACTAAAAGATTGTGAGGAAAGCGATGGTCAGAAGAGAGGGACTTTTGTGGAGACGCAAACGGGAAATAAAATGTCACTCCTCATAGCTGTCAATAACTGAGAAGTAGCATGTTCGTTCATTGAGTACCGTAAATGTGCTCATGTTTAACACATAAATGCATATAATCAAAAGGTTTAAAAATAACTATACCGTCAATGGAAGGCTATGCCTAGAAAAGGATATCGAAGCTTAGTAATTCCAGAGACTCTCTACAAACAGATTAAGCAACACGTCGATAATTCGGAAGGAAGATATGTCTCCATCTCAGAGGTCGTGAGAGAAGCCGTATGGAACTTCCTGTCAAACAACAAGACTAGCGTTTAGTCTGAGTTTGGCCTCCACGTATCGTTGCCTCTTCTGGACGTTAAAGAGTGTATGCACAACAAGTTGCTGACATGTGAGTTACTGTCGTCAACATCGCATCAGTGTGAACTGTAACCATTGTCGATATTTTTGGTTAATTCTCTTCCATAGAATATTCATGACGGTGTGACTGTTTCGATAACAAAATCAGATAGCCAGTTGTTTGTAAATGTAGACACAGATTGGATTGTGGAGAAGATTTTCGTTGCTGAAAAAAGGTTTACGAGCCTTAAAAGCATGCTGAGCTAGAGCTGAAAAAGGATGGAAGAAATCGTGTTCCTAGCTAACTAACGGTTTTGAATTAGCAAATTACTATACGAAAACACCTACTAATGTGTATACTAAGGCCTAAAGTGTAAATCCTTTGAAATTAATTGGAGTGCGTATACATATTGCATGCTAGATAAGCCACTATTATGAAAAAAGCAGGTGGAGGGTCTTTTTCCCTTCCTTCATCGTCGGGAAAGGAGGTACATTAAGAAAATAAATTCTGGAACGGTGACTAAATCACGGAGTCTTTCCTAAAAAACCCCATAAACGATTCGTTGCCCACGCCATTCACGTGGTTATACTATGCATTATGCCCTTGTAAAATCCGTCTGAAATACACGAGTGTTCGATAATCAGCTAATCCAATGCTTCAACCTGTTCTACACAGTGATGAGACGGGTCGTTGCCGGCCACATCAGCTCCAAACCACGACTCTCTCAACGGCTTCGAGCCATGCCAATCGTAACCCAACTCGTTCAAAGCTAACTGACGGTACCGCGAAAGACATATTTACGAAGTGAGATAGACGGATTATAAAGCGGCTGCATATTTTTATGTTGATGGGAACAGATAGCTTGGGATGGAGGCTTGTGTTCACCTCTAAAATTGAGGATATGTTGAAAAACTGTATACGGCAAACGGGTTTGGAGCTTGTCCATTTTTTCCATTTTGTTTGGAGAATATTCGGTTTTTTTAAGACGACTTAAGACGGTATTTGATGTATTTGTCGTCAGGAGAGTACTTGGCGGGATGGGGGGATTTGACGTCTTTACCGCAGTGAGGACATCGTTCTACGTGCATCGTGTATTTTCCACAACCCACGCATCGTCGGAGAATCCATCTCACCATTATTAACGCCTTACGGAAATGCGTGTAAATGTGCCGTCTCCACCAGCGGCTTTCACTGTTTCAAACACAGTGTTGACGACCTTTGCAAGTATTTTTTCAGCTTCCTTGTAGTTTTTGGCAGAAACTTCAACACGATACTTGGGGGCCCCAGTGACGTAAATCTTTACGTCTGCGTTATCAGGCTGTCTGACCTTTTTCGCCTTTTTGAAGGCTTTCCTCAACACGGTGACGCCATTCGGTGCGTTACAAGTTATATCCAAGGTTCCTTTAACCTTCATCAGGGGGATTCGTATGTTGGCCTCAGCGATTTCTGTTATGGTCTTGATCCAATCAGAAGGTATCTTCGCCTTTAGTAGCGGTTTCTCTCCCTGGATCACTACATTCTCAAAACTATCGTAGAGGGTTCCAAAACGGTCTTCTAAGATATGTCCTACTTGATTGTAGGCTTCTTCTTCAGGGACTCCGAGCTTCTCAGCCATTATTTCAAACAACCTCAGTCCCCGCAGCTCTCGTTTCCAAGCAAGAAGTTTCTCCCGCTTCTCCCGTTCATTCACTCGCCTTAAAGAAAGGTCTATGTGACGTTTTTCACGGTCAACTCGTAAGACTTTCAGAACTGCCTTTTGCCGTTCTCTAACATGATCCCTAATGTTCTTCACCCATCGGGATGAGATTTCAGAGATATGTAAAAGACCTTCAGCGCTATCATACTCGTCTAAAGAGGCGTAGACGCCATAAGGCATGATTCGAATAATCGTGCCGACTACGAGTTCACCCACCTCAGGGAGAAATCGCTCACTCTCTTCCGTCTTTTCCATCGTCATGAAACCAAGCTCACTCATAAACGTTGATTATTTCTCCACTAATGCGCGATCGTCCACCTGTGGGTTCGGCAAGGACAGCGTCGCAGACGTTGCATTTAACGATTGTGGCGACATTAGAAAACACGGATTGCTCGTTGCCGCAATCGAAGCATTTCACCCGAAGAAACTTGCTTCTTGGCCTAGGAATTAAATCTCTCCATTTTGACAATTATTTTTTTCTCCTATGCGGTTATTTCCAATCGTCTTAGGCGTACTCCCAGTCGTGAGGTCTGGTATTCACAGACGGTACAGCGAATCATTACAGTCTGCTTCTTCGTTGTTTTAGCAAACTTCCTTTGTCTCGGCTTTACCTGACCTCCGTACCCCTTCTTTTTTCGCGCATATCTACGAGTGCCTTCTGCAAGTTTTCGCTCTTTTCCCTTTCTGTACAGAGATACAGTGAACTCCCTATGTTTTACGCATTTAGGGCAATAAGTATTCAATCGTCTCGGATACTTCATCGAGTTACTACCTCAATAGCGATACCGCGTTTTAATAGTACTTCTGCGTTTTCAGCGGGGAGAGATGCCACATCCTCCTCGTTAAAAGGGCCATACGCCTTCATATCAGGCCCTATTATCGCGGGTATGGCTTTTAGAAACCGCACTAATATTCTTTTTGGCTTCTCCATATTTTTTAAGCTCCTGACGATAGGGATTCTCCCTCTGAGAACGTCCTTCAAGACATCTTCCACGTACTTCCATGTTGACGAGATTCCGCTGTAGCTCACTTCTTCTTCGGAGGTTAAAATGTCAGAGGAAATAGTTTTTCCATTGAGGATGCTATTAAACATTTTTCTATACCTGGAATGAATCAGATCAGAAGACAACTTCTTCACACGTTCAAGTTCTTCGGATAAGAGGCGGGCCTTCAAGGTTTTTTCGTCAAGCATTTGGAGTTCTTCCCGTTGACTCTTCACGTATTGACTTAAATTCGAATAGAACTCTCGGTCTAAGGGTTGTAACTCATGATTCTCTTTTTCCTGTTTCCACGTTTCATAAAGAAGAGCGTAACTCATTGCATTCTTTCACCCGATGTGTAGTGTTTCCTATTAACTTGGTATTCTGACGTCTTTAGCCGCCCTCTTACAGAGTAAATATATTCCAGCTGCCATAGGTAGCTCCACGCGTTCATGTCGGTAGGGCCCAAAGACTTCATTTCCTAGTCGAAACGCGGGAGCTTCCGTCACAGACACGTCTAATCTGCCCTCGGGAAAAGCGACAGCCTCCTTAAGAGGGTCAAATTTTTCTAGGGAATTGAAGGGAATGGTCACAACCTTTAGACCTGTTTTACCATGGAGGCTGCGGGGAATCCTTATCAGCCGATGAATGTCCATGGTGACGACGGGATCGATTATTGAAGTCTGTTTCTTTGCGCCGTTCATGGCCAATATCTTCAACGTTTTAGGTCCAACGCCTTTTACGATCCCCCAAGAAGATGATTTTCCCCCACCCTCCAAAATGCGGTCTCGATTTTTGATCACTCTTTTTGCAGTATTTTTGGTAAATCCCTCGAGGTCTTCCAGTTGTTGGAGTGTAGAGGACAGGAGGAGATCGTACACGCCCTTGGCTATACGCCCCCTCCACCCAGAATCGGAGAGGGTTGGACCCATCGACAGCCACTCCGCTGTCCGATTGGTTTTTTTCAAGCCGTGGAATTCGATATTCAAGCCTGTTCCTAAAAGGTAGTCAACAATCTCTTTCCTCGCGGCTTGATCAAGGGATTTAACCTCCTCTTCATCCACGTGGACGTGGTATCCTCTATGACCTGAAAAACATGTTACAATTTCCCTTTGTTGGAAGCCAAAGTCGGCTATGAGGAAGTCCAGGAGCTTTAAGATTTCTGCTTTCGCCAGTTCTAAACAAGTTTCGCAGAGCCAGAACTCGCTCCGGAGTTTTCCGCTTCCACAGGAAGGGCAATTTCCTTGTACGGGTCGAGTAGTACCGATGTTACAGTCCGCGCATATCCAGTAGTCATGCTCGTTTTTGCACGGTGTTTGAATGTGGTCGGAGTCTATGTCAAAGATGAGGTCAGATCCAAGCCATCCCTTCTTAGACATTGGTGCTTCAGGATTTTTATAGTAGGCTGCCGAGTAGTAGGCGTGTGCGGGGGTTATGGACGTAATGAAGGTCTTGAGCTCTTCAGGCCCCGTAAAGCCTCTGTGACGAATCATTATTTTCTCTGTGAAGGGGATGAAGCCGAATTCACGCTGCGTAAAAGATGATATGGGGGAAATAGGTTCAAGAGTTTCTGCATAGTATTCAGCGAACTTTCTCTCGATAAAGTTCACTCCTGTTTCACGCACGTTCAGCATTTGTGTTTCCCCTACTAATTAACCTAGCCTTCGTACGATAGTAGGACAGTGGATTTCGGATTGTCCTGCACACCTCGTCGGGTTCAGGACATAGACCATGGGTTTTAAGGGTGTCACAGTTTGGAGGGATGTACTTTATCCCGGAGCCCTTCTTTCCAGCTATATGCTCTGTCTGATATCGCGTCAGTCTCTCGTCGAAGTCAGAGACGGACGTGTACACTCGGATTAATTCCTCAGTGCTGACTCCAACATTTACGAGAAAAGATGTCAAGGAAAAACG
Organism: Bathyarchaeia archaeon; assembly: GCA_036446055.1. Classification (GTDB taxonomy): domain Archaea; phylum Thermoproteota; class Bathyarchaeia; order RBG-16-48-13; genus DAOVBJ01. Next base: position 7,603 of record JAZFSF010000278.1, read on the forward strand.
ACCTATGTGTGAGAGATGGCGACCTGTCAGGAGGGCATCATAGAGCCTCTTGATGCAAGATGGGTAAGCTGTGATTATCGTTTTTTTGGGTAGTTCTTCCACTCTCATCTTTTCTCTGCGTTCCGCAAGACTCTGGGTTATACGCGCAATCCTCTGAAGTATTAGAGGCGGTAAGTTGATTTTTGGGCTGGAAGTAATCGCTGAGTGGACGTGTTTTTGAACTTCTTCACTGAGCAAACGTGCAAACTCGTCTTTATTCAAGAAAACCATTCCATTGATCACTAAACGGTTAACGAGTTTCCACGGGTCGCTGCGAATTTTTGACGCGTTTCGAAGGTAATCGACGAAGTGGAGGGCGTAGTCGTAGGATTGATTAGCATTCGAGGCAAGACCCTCGGCTCGCCAATCGAAGGCTGACCCAGCGATTTCAAGAAGTCTTTTTGAATCCCTTTCTTCTCGGAAGAAGCTGTACGCCCTTTTTGCCTCTGCTAAGGCATATCGTCTTCCTAAGAAGTCATCATCGATCGATGCCACAAGCATTATCGCAATAGGGTAGGAGAGAATTTCGATTTCATAGTAGCGTTCACTACCCCACTTCACCTCTCCACCACGAAGGGCTTCTTGAACACGTTGCTCCGCCCGATTCAGGGCCTCTACAAAATCGGGGTCAACTAACTCATCAACCTTCAAGTCTAAGCCTTTGATGTAGTCTCGAGACTCCTTGGTGAAGGGGTATTTAGCTAAATCAGGGGGAGAGAGAAGCATACTCGTCATCAATCAGAGGATAGTCACAATAATGTATATAATACGCCCCTATTCATATTTTTCCATTCAAGAGGAGGAGTTACTGCAATGCCCTTTCCCAAGGCCATGGACTATCATAAGCGTGGTAAGCCTCTTGTGCCCAACTGTTACGGAATCTTCTACGCCATCATCAGCGTGTGTTACTGGTATGTGCTCTCCTTCGTCGGCGTCATGGCTGATAATGCCCTTGCCCTCGCCACATCCGTCCTTTTCGGTAGCACTATGGGCCTCCTTGATGACATGATCAATCTTCGTTGGCGATACAAGGCTTTTCTACCCGTTTTCGCTGCCCTGCCTTATATGGTTCTGATGCCTTCCGACAGAACAACTATAGAGTTCTTGCTCATTGGTGTGATAGATCTTGGAAGCCTCTTCTTCTTACTTCTCGTTCCTATCTTGGTCACCGTGGTAACCAACTCGTATAATCAGTTAGGCGGTTTGAACGGTTTAGAATCCTTACCAGGTCTTATCATATTGGTTGGCCTTTCCATCGCTTCGAACGACATTACGCTCACCATAGTGCCCATGCTGTGTCTCGTCTTCTTAGGTTACCTGAGTTATACGGGAAAGGCGTTCGTTGGAAATGTTGGATCCTTTTCGATTGGGTTGACGTTAGCGGTGTACTCCATTCTCGTGAATCTGAAACTCTTTCTCTTAGTTGCTCTCGTACCTTACGTAGTTAATTCTGTGCTCATCCTTTTTTCCAGCTACATTCTTCACGATAGAGCAGATACCCTAATGGATGATTCGGGACTCCTATACGCTGTAAAAGCGAGAAGTTTGAGAACACTGATTTTAAGCCGCAAATCCATGACTGAGCACCAAGCAGTATTAGTCCTCACTCTGATAACCGGGGTGTTCACGGTCTTAGCCTTCACAGTAATCATGTTTAACTAGAACGAGGTCGAGCCCCTAACGATAGAGTTGACGGAGCTCTAAAATCACCGTTTACCGTTTCTTGCCTCAAGACGTCGTCGCTCCGTTTTGTTCGCTACGTAGGACCGTGAACCTTATAGCAAATTCTAGCTAAAATATATTATTATGAAGAAATCTTTTACAGGGATCTGCTAGAGGCCAAGTTCAGGTACATTCAGACAAGACAATATTGGTTGAGAGATAGTCTTCAAAGTACCTTCGATGGGTGGAAGGAATGTTTGATAGAACTCAGAAATCTATAGAATCCTTTTATGAGAAGACAAATAGATTACTCGATATATGGTGTTCGGTGAGATGCATTGAAAAGAGTAAAGGTCGGGGTTATAGGGGCTGGGTCATGGGGGAAGAATCACCTGAGAGTCTTCTCAGAGTTGGAAACAGCAGAGTTGGTAGCTGTATGCGACCGAGAGGAGGCAAGAGCAAAAAGTTTGAGTGAACGGTACGGCATAACATATTACTCACACTTCAAGGATCTATTGAAGAGGGAGGAAGTGGAAGCAGTAACTATCTGCACACCCACAACAACTCACTTCAAAATCGCACTCGAAGCCGTTGAACTTGGGAAACACGTCTTAGTCGAGAAACCTATGGTCAGCACCTCTGAGGAAGCCCTGAGGCTTCTGGCAAAGGCCGAGGAAAAAGGGGTAAATCTGATGGTCGGCTTCATCGAAAGGTTCAATCCTGGCGTCCAAAAGGTTAAGAGCCTCATCAAGAGCAACATATTCGGAAACGTCGTTCTGGCGTTTGCCAGAAGAGTAGGACGGTGGCCGGAGAGGATTGGGGACGTAGGTGTCGTCAAAGACACTGCAATCCACGATTTAGACATCATGAGGTTTATTTTTGAACAAGAGCCACAGAGCATTTACGCGAGAATGGGGAGTTTAGGCCACAGATTTGAGGACTACGCTCAAATAATGTTGGGGTTTCACGGGATTCAGACCGGATTTATTGAGGCAAATTGGTTGACTCCTAAAAAGAAGCGGACTCTGACCGTGACATGCGAGAACGCTATTGTCTTTCTCGATTATTTAACTCAAAAAATTACCGTTGAAGATGTGTACGGACTTCGCGATGTCAGTCCTAATTGGGATGAGCCATTAATGCTGGAGTTACAAGATTTCGTTGAAAGCATCATCGAAGACCGTGCTCCCTCAGTTACCGGTATGGATGGCTTAAATGCACTGAATCTTGCGGAGCTAGCGATTGCATCAGCGGAAAAAAACGCTGTCATTAACGTATAACGACGTCCTAAACAATGTTTCATAGCGCATCAATGCTAGGCTATGTGGATGGCTACAGCCGTCAAAGTGGTGTACACCCTCTTCTCAAGCCCGGAATTCGAGTTCTTCGATCGATTACTTAGTAACGACAGGGGTAAATTGTCGCTATTCCGTTCACACAAGACGGAACCTAGGGAAGTTTATTGCGAATAACAAACGGTATTCGTCACGTCCTCACAGCAACAATCATACATGCGATATGGCGAATAATAAAAGGAGAACAGACGGTACTCAATAAAAACGAGGCTATCAGCGCGTACTTAAATAAAGGTTCATAACCTTTAGTAAACGAGAAAATCAGAAAAATTCATCACGTATATCGATAGGAATGGACGAAACATGAACGGCGAAGAGTTGGTGGAGAGCATAATCCTCTGTGGAGGAGCAGCTAAGAGAATGAAGCCCTACTTACCCTTCAGCAAGGCTTTAGCAGAAGTACAACCCGGCATTACCCTACTTGAATATCAGGTGAAATGGCTATCAAACTCGGGGAAAAACCGCGTCATCCTCGCCATAGACCGAGATACCTATACACGCCTGAAAGCGAAAGAAACGTCACTCTTGGACAAAATCACGTGTTCCATTGAGGAGGAACGGCTTGGGACGGGTGGGGCCATAAAACAAGCTATCGAACTCGTGGACGCATCATATGTTTATGTGATGAACGTCGACGACAT
>JAZFSF010000279.1:0-4988 GCA_036446055.1 Bathyarchaeia archaeon
ATATGGTGCTGTCATGGGATCGAAGAACCTCAAAGCCTTAGTTGCAAAGTCGACCGGTCCGCTTCCCGAGGTAGCAGATACAAAGGAGATGTTTGCTCTTCAAGAGAAATACTATGAGGGGTGCTTCTCCGATCCGCAACGCGCTTTCTGGGGTACAGGCGCGGGTGGATACTCGGTGGGAGCAGAAGCTTCAGCAGAGCCTGTCCGAAACTGGCAGGAGGAGTGGCACAACGAGAAGAGCATCGGCGCGATTAATTTAGAGACGAGAAACTGGGTAAAGCGGTGTTGGGCTGACTTCGGCTGTGCCAGGAGTTGTTTAAAACTCGCTGCAGTTAAGAGTGGCCCTTTTAAGGGCGCGATAACCGATAACCCCGACTACGAGCTAGCGGCGTATTGTGGCCCCAACCTTGGTATCTATGATCCAGACGCCGTCGTTTACATGGCAGCAGTGATTGACGATTTGGGACACAGCGGTATCAATGGCCCTAATACCATGGCCTTCGCCGCTGAGCTATTTCAACGTGGAATACTAACGAAAGAGGACTTCAATGGAATCGAACCGAAGTGGGGAGACGCCTTAGCCATGGGCAAATTGGCTAAACTAATCGCTGAGAGGAAGGCGATAGGTGACATCCTCGCTGAAGGAACATATCGAGCTGCGGTGAAGATATCGGAGATGAAAGGCATCGACGTCACAAAGTATGCCATACACTTCAAAGGAAATGAGGTGGGAGCACACGGTATAAGGACGGGTCACCACTTTCCCTATCTTGGCTATGCCCTATCCGTCCAAGGTGGAGACCACACGTCAATTCCAAGATTTCCTATGTCAGAAGCGGGAGCTGCGTTACTCGACTCCATCGTGGTATGCATGATTAGTCTGGGGCGTGGGGGAAGAGAGCTTATATGGGATTTCTATAAAGCCGTGACCGGGTGGGATATGACTCAGGAGGAGTGGATGGACGTCAATGGTCGACGAATCATCCAGATTCAAAGAGTCGTCCTCCTTCTAGGTGGACCTGACGTAGTCTGGGATCCCCTCATCGACGATGACAACCCCCCGAGATGGTATGAGCCTCTCCCGAGTGGCCCCTACAAGGGAAGTGCACCTGACAGAGATGAGCTGATGAAAGAGCGTGCGAACGCATATATTCTCATGGGCTGGGACGAGCAGGGTATACCGACCACAGAGGAGCTTACGAAGCTCGGACTACAAGATGTGGACAAAGCCTTGGAGTCGTTGAGGAAGTAACATATCCTCAATCACTCCTCTTTTTATCGAATCATCCATTCTTTTATCGGTACCCACCTTTTTTCGCATTTTTTCACTAATCGAACGAATGCCAAATAGTTAACAGTGGACAACGCATTGATATTACCTCTTCAAGAAAGTTCTCGTCCAAACACAGAGTAGCTATCTGTGTGGGTGGCAGTGGCATGAGGTAGAAAGGCAAATACACAACCTCCATCTTTATACCCGCAGTCCACGAGTTGATTGAGAAAGAAGACGTTATGTTTTATCTGACTAGATTTTGTCTCTTTGGGTATGAAGTATTCGATACAAACGCTCCACGGCTACTCGGTCAACGTAGCCTTTATGATGGCGAAATCCCCCTGCAAATCCCTTAGGAATATGTAGAAGCTCGTGAATCAACGTTTTCTCCTGCTCCTCCTCGGATAACTTATCATATTGTTCAGCGATGACTTCGATGACGTATCCAGGCGGAATATGAAGCGCATCTTGCCAGATTCTTCCTAAACCATGGATTCGGGCAATAATTCGTCGCGATTTAGATCCAGTGCTTCTGTAACAATACACAGATTGAGGAACCACATGGAAAAAGCCTAAACGCATTACAAGGTCATCAACACGTCGTTTAACGTCCGGAGCCCTAAAATACTTAATCGGCAAAAACTATCTCTCCACGAACAATCATTTCAATATCAACATTACGAGTAACTAATTGATACCCCCTTATCTAAACTTAAAGATAACCCATAAAAAGAGAACTCATCTAAAACAAAAAATAAACACAAAACTAGTTTTTTATTTAGAGTTATAAATCTCACCGTGTTTTTACACTTTATTAATTAAATTACCTGGTTAGATTTGCCTTACTTTCCATTCTGATTAAGGATTTCCCGTTTATTTTTAAAACATATATGTTTCAGACTCTTCTAGTAACTTTGTTGCGGGAATTGTATATGTGATTGAGTTATAGCAAAAATCTAAAAGCACACTACCTTTCTTAACGTCTATTTCAAAAAGTGCTCTGAAAAGCATGATTATTCAATCAACGTTTGAAGTTGTACTCTCTAATTTTCCTTTATAGTTCAATGTGTTTTGTTAGCCTCTTCAAAATCAAAGCCGTCTATTACCCACGTATTTGTTTAATCATAGCTATTTTGATAGGATTTCTTTGGTTATCATCATTCCGTATTCTCGACATCTCTTTGAAACGTCTTCCACACTCTCTCCTGACGTCCGTATGATTCCAGGTACCATCTTTAATTTGTGATGGAGACCAAACGCTAGTTCAAGCATTTTAATGCAATCTTCACCATCTCTTTGCGTTCCTGAGGATGTAAAGCATCCACCGACTTTATCTCTTAAGTGATGGCCTCGTCTGTACAGGACTATGGATTCATCGATGAGTTTTTTTATCTGCCAAGCGACGTTGCTGAAGTATGTAGGAGAGCCCACCACGATTCCATCTGCTTCAGCTAAATCGTTAAGTGCGCAATTCTCAATCTCTTTCATCTTAACAGCGACGCCTAGTCCTTCAGCTCCATGAGCGATTTCCTCAGCCATTCTCTTAGTTTCGCCGGTTCCACTATAGTATGTGATAAGTAACTCTTTAGTAGCCAATCTTTCACCTCTAATCGGATTGTTTGCGTATGAACCTTTGATGTATAGAATAAAGTTAGCAATAAGGAAAACGTTTTAGAATGTATAGATATCGCTGGTTAGCCAATTTCAAATTTCCTTTGTATGGTTGATCATGCATATACGTTATCGAGTTGTAGTATTTTGATCTAAAACATATTTTGATGGTGTTTCGCTTGCTACGCAAGGCTCAATCCCCTCCTTCTCAATGATTCTTGAGTCTCTTCAGTGATGACGGGGTATTCTCTGCGTGTTGAGGGTTTATCTAAAACATAATGATAAAAAAGAAATGTTTTTCTGCTATACTTTTTATTGTTTGTGTGAAATGGGCGTCCCTGAGAAGATAAAGAGCATACAAGAAGAAATACATAAGACTAAAATAAATAAGGCTACTGAGCATCATGTTGGTCTTCTTAAAGCTAAACTTGCAAAACTAAAGCAAACCATTGCGGAAACTCACGGTAGAGCCAGCTCGAGAAGCTATGCTGTTAGACGGAGTGGGGATGCGACAGTAACGTTGATCGGGCTTCCAAGTGTTGGGAAATCAACTCTGTTGAATAGATTAACCAACGCAAAATCTAAAACTGGGGCATATCATTTCACTACTCTAACAGTTATACCAGGAATAATGGAAGTCAAAGGGTCACGCATCCAAATTCTTGATTTACCGGGCATCATTAAGGGAGCATCGACGGGAAAAGGATTAGGAAGAAAAGTCTTATCGGTAGTTCGATCTTCAGATTTAGTTCTATTAATCCTTGAAATATTTCAACCTGAAATTCGTTCCGTACTGATAAATGAGCTAAGGAATATCGGTATCCATCCAGACGAACAACCACCCAAAATAAAAATCGAAAGAACAGGCATGCACGGCATTTCGGTAAATCCTTTAGTTAGGCTGACAAAGATAACACCTGAAACTGTGAAAAAGGTTTTTCGAGTATATAATATACACAATGCTAGAGTAATAATAAATGAGGATATATCTTATGATCAACTGATTAGCGTTCTTCTTAGAAATCATAAATACATTCCTACACTAACTATTATGAACAAGATTGATTTGGTACACCCCACGTTTGTGAACGAACTTAAAGCCAGACAAAACTTTGACTATATTCCTGTATCGGCTTACACAAACCTCAACATAGACGTATTGAAAGAAAAAATTTATGACAAATTAGGCTTCATCAGAGTCTTTATGCGTCCAAAAGGAAAAAAAACAGACTTTGAGAAACCCATGATAGTAAAGAAGAGTGCATCAGTTCTCGACGTATGCGATAAAGTTCATCGTCAGATGAAATATGTTCTGCGTTATACTAAGATATGGGGAAAAAGCGTAAAATACGGTGGGCAAAAAGTTGGAGTGGCCCACCATCTAATGGATGAAGACGTTATAACATTCGTCACCAAATAAAGACTTACAATCAACATTTTGCTAGCTAATTATTGATTGATTAGGTAGATTGGGCTTGACCAAGCTCTGTGTCCGTCCTCTTGAGTCAAGCGAACATATATTGGGTTGTCTTTGCCAGATTTTAAAGGCATATTTCGCTCCAGTTTAATGTGGTAAATCGTATTTTTATTTGGTAGGCGGAAAATCCGCATTCGCCTTGATAGGCCACCGACCTCAAAGACCATGTCATCATACGTTATCTCTGATATCTTTATTTGCTGTTTGAGGAGGGGCGTTTTTATTCTTAGAATACCTTCATTGGAATCCTTCAATAACGCGTCGAATCCACTGAAGCTTCCCGTTGTAATCGATTTCCATGTTACTCGATGAGAATTCTCTTTTATAAGAGGCTTCATTGGATTCCAAAAATTAATCGGGCTTACCTCTTCAAATCGATTGCCTTCCACTTCAGCACTTCCATCCCAAACTGTTTCTCTTCCTCGACCACGGCATTCAGCTCCTTCCCAAATGACACGGATTCGACGACTACCATGACCCTGTTTAAAGGGTTTAACGGTCTCAAGTTTTTCTCTTCCATTGAAAATATCAACTCGTTCGATGGGGGCAGGACACAATGCTTCGAGGTGTAGGAGGGCTTCTCGTTCTTTCGTGAAAACGATGTCTCCCATAATAGCTTCTTCACCT